>CAMWLB010000124.1 GCA_947174985.1 uncultured Lachnospiraceae bacterium
CGTTCACAAAATTACCATACAGTGAATTAGCAGGTAACTTTGTTGATAAATTTGGCGTGCAATGGGGTTTTATGACAGAGTAACAATGCAACATATAAAACAGTGTTAAACCTTAGATTCGTATATTCCGGGGGAAACCAATAAACTCCCGTTTGCCGCACTGAAATAAATGACAATTGAATACCCGCCGCCCATTACAGCGGCACATAGAAGCAGTAAAGCTGAAAAAGGTTTGCTGCTTTTTTGCGCCCTCAAATGCAAGAAAAATTTCTCTGTCCTCATTTTGTCTATATTGCCTATTTCCTGTGTTGCAAAGAGAAGTTCGCAAACGTCTAAAAGATATTGTAATGCAGCATCTGTCAATATTTTACAATGAAGTATGCTCTGAATCAACTTCCGCTTGCGCCAAAAACAGAAATATACTATGATAGGATAGAAAAAAGAGAGGAAAAGAGGGACAGCCATGACAACCAACGAAAAAGCATTACTGCTCCATGAGCAGTGGAACGGAAAAATTGAAACAGTAAGCAAAACGCCTGTTAAATCCAGAGAGGATTTGGCGCTCGCTTATACCCCCGGCGTTGCAGAGCCCTGCAAGGTAATTGCAGAGGATAGGGAAGCCGCCTATCAATACACCATGAAAGCCAATACCGTAGCCGTTGTATCGGACGGCAGCGCCGTTTTAGGACTGGGCAATATCGGCCCTTACGCCGCGATGCCCGTTATGGAGGGCAAGGCGGTACTGTTCAAGGAATTCGGCGGCGTCAATGCGGTCCCGATTTGTCTGGATACACAGGATACCGAAGAAATCATCAAGACCGTTGCGTACCTTGCCCCGGGCTTCGGCGGCATCAACTTGGAAGATATCAGCGCTCCCCGCTGCTTTGAAATTGAGGAACGCTTAAAACAAATGCTGGATATCCCCGTTTTTCATGATGACCAGCATGGTACTGCCATCGTGGTGCTCGCGGGCATCATCAACGCCTTAAAGGTGACCGGAAAGCAAAAAGAAAACTGCAGGATTGTCGTAAACGGCGCAGGCAGCGCAGGCGTTGCCATCACAAAGCTGCTGCTCATCTACGGCTTCCCCGATATCATTATGTGCGACAAGACCGGTATCGTTTCCAAAGAAACGGAAGGCTTGAACTGGATGCAGCATAAGATGACCGAGGTTACCAATCTGCAGAATATGACCGGAACGCTTGCGGACGCCATGAAGGGCGCCGACATCTTTGTGGGCGTTTCCGCGCCCAATATTGTCAGCGAGGAAATGGTTGCTTCCATGAACAAGGACGCCATTCTCTTTGCCATGGCAAATCCCGTTCCTGAAATTATGCCCGATTTGGCAAAAAAAGCAGGCGCAAAAGTAGTCGGCACCGGACGCTCCGATTTTCCCAATCAGGTCAACAACGTGGTCGCTTTCCCCGGTATCTTTAAGGGTGCTTTGGAAGGACGCGCCACACAGATTACGGAAGAGATGAAGCTGGCAGCTGCCCTTGCCATCGCAAGTCTTGTACCCGAGGAAGAACTCAGCGAGGACAATATCATGCCCGAAGCCTTCAATCCTAAAGTGGCAGAGGTAGTGGCGGAAGCGGTAAAATCCCACATCAAATAGGAACTGCTTATGAACACCGACTGGCTCTCCAAACCGTATTATTCTTTGGATGCTTACATGAAACGTACCTACGGGGAAAAATATTATAAACTCGCGCTCGACGGCGGTTTTACCTGTCCGAACAGGGACGGCACCTTAGGGCGCGGCGGCTGTATTTTCTGCAGTGCGGGCGGCAGCGGCGATTTTGCCAGGCGGACGGACGCCGCTTCCGTAAGAGAGCAGCTTCTTGCTGGCAGGCAACTTTTGTCCGGCAAAAATACCGGCAGCCAATTTATCGCCTATTTTCAGGCATATACCGGCACCTACGCACCTGTTTCCTATCTGCGGGATATTTATACCGCCGCTCTCTCGCTGCCTGAAATTGCCGGCATTTCCATTGCAACCCGCCCCGACTGCCTTGGCAAAGATGTGCTTGCACTGCTTGCCGAACTAAAAGCAGACTATCCCGAAAAGCTTATCTGGATAGAGCTTGGACTGCAGACTATACACGAAGAGACCGCCGCTTTTTTTGGCAGGGGCTATGCGCTCCCTGTTTTTGAGGAAGCAATGGCAGCCCTCGCCCAAGCTGCTATTCCGGTTATTGTGCATGTAATTTTGGGACTGCCAAATGAAACGCCGGAAATGATGTACGAAACCGTGCGCTATTTAAATCATATTCCAAACCCGCAAAGCCCGTCCGCAAATACGGCTCTGCGCCCCTTCGGTATCAAGCTTCAGCTTCTGCACATACTGCAAAATACCGTTCTCGGGGATATGTATCTGGAAAACCGGCTTCCCGGTTTTTCTGTGTTGTCTTTGGAGGAATATACAGATATCCTGATTCACTGTCTGGAGCTTTTAAGCCCCGACATCGTGATTCACCGGCTGACCGGAGACGGACCTAAGAACCTGTTGCTTGCTCCGCTTTGGAGCCTGAATAAAAGAAATGTACTCAACACGCTGCACAAAACCATGAAACAGCGGCACACATATCAAGGGAGATGTTTTTATGCTGCAGGACCCACTGACTTTATATAAACTGATTGTACTCTATATGCTTGACAGGGTAAGCTTTCCGCTGACAAAAGCACAGGTAAGCGATTTCATACAGGAGAAAGACTACACCAATTTTTTTACTTTGCAGCAGGTGATTTCGGAATTGATTGACACACAGCTTATTACCGCCACAACCATTTTAAACCGGACGCAGCTTGCCATCACCGATGAAGGGCGGGAAACGCTCCGCTTTTTCGGCAGCCGTATCAGCGCCGCCATCAAAGAAGATGTTGAAAACTATCTGTCAGAAAAGGAGTTTGCGCTGCGAAATGAAGCCTCTGTTTCGGCAAACTATTATAAATCCACAAGCGGAGAATACGAAGCGCGCCTTACGGCAAAGGACCGTGGCATCACGCTGGTGGATATCACCCTCTCTGTTCCCGTAAAGGAAGTGGCGGAAGCCGTCTGTGAAAACTGGCAGAAAAAAAACGAAGCCGTCTACCAGTATCTGGTAGAACAGCTTTTCTAAGGAGACCCTACCTTGCACTCAGCACTGTCAGCAGCGACTTGTAACGTTCGCTTTCCTCATCAATGTCCTGCTGTGTGACACCATAATACCGGTGAATATCCTCCGAAATCTTCTCCATCGCCTTTCCGGCATAGGAAACGGAAACCACCGGTCGAAACATGTCCAGTTCTATTTCCAGCCTTCCCTCTTCTCCCCTGTCTATCACAAACATATGGTATTCCGTCGGAAAAGCTTCATAAGGAACTGCCTCCGCCCTGTCCTGACATTCCTTTGTCCATGCTTCAAGTTCCTTCTGCCATTTTATGAGTGCTTCTTTATCCGCCAAGTCCTCTGGCGGAAAAAAACGCTTCATTTCTCCTAAAAGTTCCGGTTTTTCCCGCTGAATCAAACTGTATTTCATCCCCCGCTTCCGCTCCTCATAATAGGGATAAGTGCCATCTGCTTCGACTGCGCCGTAACGCTGCTGCATATACGCGATAAGCTCCTCCATGGTGTGGCCATCCGCTGTAATCGTTTTGCGCACCTTATTTCTTTTTCTCTGATATTTCTTCCTCCACAGCCATGTTTGAAAGCGTTTCAAAATATTTGTTTCCTTGTGCCCAATCGTAAATATGGATGTGGGACCGTCCTCGCCTCCGATAATCGTAACTGCATTTACCTTTTTACTCATATGGTCCTTTCTATTTTTCCGCCTCATGCCAGCCGCCATCCTCGTACACATAATAGAGCATGGTGCCATCCAACTTCCCTATTGTCAGATTGTAATTTTCATCTCCCCATATAATTCCCTGAAAGCCACTCCAAAGTGACTCTATATAAATGCTATCCACAAGCGTATTGGTTTCCGTATCGTAAATATCTATCTGAATACTTCTCAGCGGATTTTCCGACACTTCCGAAAATTCCTGCTTTGCAAGATACCTGCCGTCAAAGCTTTCACAGTCAATAGGAACAAACCATTTTATTGTGTTATTTGCGGGCGACGGCTCTTTATAGAAATAGGTCGAATATAACACCGAAAAAAGCAAAACACCTACGCCCACATACCGTATAAATTTAATCTTATTCCACTTGTTGAGCTTTACCCCGACTCCTACGCCAACCATGTTTAAAATCAAATCGTCCAGCTCTGTATACCCTGTCCCCAGCACATACTGCATACACTCGATTGCCAGAGAAAGAAGAAAGCCATACAGTACAATACGACCAAACTTCATCTCAGGCTTCCGATACGCCAGATACATGCCAAAGGGAATAAATGCCGCAATATTACCTAAAAACAAATACAGCACCCGTAAAAGCCGCCCTTTTCCCAACAGCTCCGCATACGCTGCAAACGGTTTTAAATTAAAGCTCCCCTGAAAAAAATGATTCCACGACATTGCCCACGGGCGGAATACCGTGATGCCTAATAGCAGCGCCATATATACGATAAAAGGTGTTTCCCATTTTTGCTTATTTTTAGAATCTTGCATGTTATCCCTCTTCCGCTTCTCTCCTGATTCTCTGCATATGCTCCCTGATTTTTACCTCGTATCCGTTTCCGGAAGGCTTGTAAAATTCCCTGCCGTTCAGTTCATAGGGCAGATATTGCTGCTTCACATAGTTATTTTTATAATCGTGGGCATATTTGTAGCCGGTTCCATGTCCGAGCTTTGCCGCACCCTTGTAATGGGCATCCTGCAAATGTACCGGAATCGCAAGATTTCCGGTCTCCTGCACGGCATGCATTGCCTCCGCAATCCCCTCCGATGCAGCATTACTCTTGGGCGCCGAAGCAATATACGCAACCGCCTGTGCCAGAATAATCTGCGCCTCCGGCATGCCGACCCGTTCCACCGCAAGAGAAGCGTTTACCGCCACTACAAGCGCCTGTGGGTCTGCATTTCCCACGTCCTCCGCGGCACATATCATCATTCGCCGCGCGATAAAGGTTACGCTTTCCCCCGCATAGAGCATCCGCGCCAGATAATAGACCGCCGCATCAGGGTCGGAGCCCCGCATACTCTTGATAAAGGCAGAAATCGTATCATAATGACTGTCTCCGTTTTTATCATAACGCATAACGCGCTTCTGGATACACTCCTGCGCAACCTCCAGCGTAATATGTATTTTCCCATCTTCACTGCGGTTCGTCGTCATAATGCCCAGTTCAATAGCGTTCAGCGCATGTCTGGCGTCGCCGCCGGAAAGCTCCGCCAGAAATTCCAGTGCATCCTCCTCTATCTCCGCCTCATAAGCGCCCATGCCTTTTTCCTTGTCATAGACCGCTTTTTTCAGAAGCTGTCTGATGTCCTCTTTTTCCAAAGGCTTTAATTCAAAAATAACAGAGCGGGAAATCAGCGCGCCGTTGACCTCAAAATAAGGATTTTCCGTGGTCGCGCCAATCAGGATAAGGGTGCCGTCCTCCACAAAGGGGAGCAGGTAATCCTGCTGTCCCTTATTAAAACGGTGGATTTCATCAATAAAGAGAATGGTTCTCTTCCCGTACATTCCCTGCGCGTTCTTCGCCTTTTCCACCGTCTCCTCCATGTCCTTTTTCCCGGCAACAGTGGCATTTATCTGCACAAACTCCGCGCTTGTGGTATTGGCAATCACCTTGGCAAGGGTTGTCTTTCCGGTACCCGGCGGTCCGTAAAAAATGATGGAACTCAGCTTGTCCGCCTTGATGGCGCGGTAAAGCAGCTTGTCCTTCCCGATAATATGCTGCTGCCCCACCACCTCTTCCAGCGTGGTCGGGCGCATCCGCGCCGCAAGGGGCGACTCCTTCTCCATATTGTTTTGTCTCATGTATTCAAATAAGTCCATATTTACTCCCATATGTGTTGCTCTTTTTTCTCCAACTGCCACTCCTTAAGTATCACTTTTCATTTTGTATCTGCCATATAATAAAGCTTACATTCTCTTCCACCTATACCTCCATAAAATATTGTTTTATTTCCTCCGGCAAATACTTCGCCAGTTCCTCCACCAGCTCATACACTTTCGTTCCCGGTGCAATCTCTGTCGGCGTTTTCCCCTTGCCCTCTCGCTCAATCCGCTTCGCATACCGAATCGCTAGCTTGGGATTCCCATAATTCAGGAGAATATCAAAAATATTATGCATATTCTTTTGATACTTGCCGATTTTCAATTCTGAGAATTTTTCATTTAGAAATCTGATGTAGTCTGTCCGATGATTATTTGAAATATAATACGCAAAATGCAGCAGAAACCAAAATTCAATACATTCATTGCTCCAAGCAGCATGATATTGCACTTCCGAACTATTTCCATTTAGTATCTCTGCACGTTCTGATACTCCATTAAAGTCTTTCGCCGGAAAACTATCTTTGTCGTAGACACACCATATCTGTCCTTTTGTAATCTTATTCTGTCTTACATACTCCTCAGCCCGTCCAATTACGCGCATTGTTTCTGCTCCGCATGGCTCAATTTCAATCAATACCATATCTTTGTAAATTGGATTATCTTCTATCAGACGCTTGAATCCCGCAAAATATTGCGGTTCCGTCTGTTCACCCTCGCAAAAAATATAGTACCGATACCTTTTCTTCTCTAAATGAGCTTGACGGCGTTTCTTTTTCCAATCAAGCTTTGCCTGATTTGCTGACTTACCTGCCTTACTTTTAGACACCCGCTTCCCCCCAATCAATAATCTTTCTCAAATACGGGTCAGCACCATATTTCCCTTCCAGATATTGTTTATCAAATTTTGCATCCTTTCTGATAGAAACTCCGTTTTCATCCTTAAATTCCACCAAAGAATACAACTTGGAATTTTGGCTTTTCCCCTTTGCTACAAACCAAATCTCGTCTCTCCTGAATACATGATTGTTCATCGTTGACAAGTCATGGGAGGTAAAAATCAACTGTGCACCATGCTGATTGATTGTCATATCTGTAAACATTTCTATAATATGCTGCAATAGCAGCGGATGAATCTTAGCATCCAATTCATCTATTACTAATGTCGTCCCACAGACAAGGCTTCTGGCAATATAGGGCAGCAGACCAAACAATTTTCTGGTTCCGCTGGATTCCTCTGCCAGTGTCAGTTCCGCACTGTGTCCTTCTACAACATGCTTTGTATATATCTCAATATGTTCTTCGTCTTTTTCCTCAATACGAAAATCTTCTATATCCAAGTCCATTTCCTGAATCATTTTCAATACCAGTGTCTTCACTTTCTCTGACCTTGCTATTGCTGTTCTGATTTCCTGATAAGGATTGCCATAATTTAAAAAATCAATAGAATTTTCGAACCAATCTAATACATCGTTTACAATTTCATTCTTCTTGTAAGTGATTCCCAGATATGATAACAAGGGCAGTGTTTCCGATAAATCCTCACTAATCTTGAACCTTCCAAACGTCCCTTTCAATTCTATGCCTTCTCTGCCGCGCACAAACAGCGCAGAGCGTCTTCCCGTATCCATTTTCACTCTGTCAAGACTCTCATAAATAACGCTCTCTCCATAAACATGAAGAATATAACGGTACTCCGCTGTCTTGGTACGGAAAAAAATTTCAAACTCAGTAGGCATTTTTTTGTTCTCTTCCAGAAACACAAATGGTTCAACTGGTATTTTTCTTGCTTTATAATCACAATCGCTTTTGTCACAGGTTGCGCAAAGAGGTCGTAGCACTTTAGAATCCAATGTATGGATTGCTTCTAATACATTCGACTTTCCACCGCCATTCGGACCATAAATCGCAGACACCGGCAGAAACAATTCTCCATCTGCTCCCACAATAACCTTGTCATTATGTTCTGTAATCGCGGCCGCCTGCATATCAAATGTAGCCTCATCGCGTATACTCTTATAATTTTTTACAGTAAACTGGCATAACATAGTCTTACCTCCGCTTTACTCTTATAGTATATCCTAATATTAATTTTGTAAAGCATTTCATGAGTTTTTTTCTCATATTTTATATTTAAATCTATAAAACCAGTCAAAACATTGCACCATTTTTTCTTCCTGCATTTTCTACATTTTCCAAATACAAAAAGGCACTCATATCCTTTTGCAAAGATTTATGAATGCCTTTTTGCTCATTTTATTAATATCTTAAAATGTCAATTTCCACTTTCTTCTAATTCTGCCACCGAATCTGCTCTTCTAAAATCAACGGATAGCAGCTCAGTTCTTTTCCGTCCAAGTCCGCACGGTGCATATCCACTGCCGAAATCTGCCGGTTGTTATAGGTATTGTAGTAAT
>CAMWLB010000125.1 GCA_947174985.1 uncultured Lachnospiraceae bacterium
GAGCATGACCATGTTTTTAACTGAGAAGCGTAATTAGCGCAGTTAAAATAGATTAAGCAAAAAACAGGAGGAAATCGTTATGCCAAAAATGAAGACAAGCAGAGCAGCAGCGAAGCGTTTTAAGGTGACAGGAACAGGTAAATTAAAGAGAAACAAAGCTTATAAAAGCCATATCTTAACCAAGAAATCCACGAAGAGAAAACGTAATCTGAGACAGTCTGCTATTACAGACAAGACCAACGAGAAGAACATGAAGAAGATTTTACCGTATTTATAATCAATCGGCAAGGAGGAAAATAAGACATGGCAAGAATTAAAGGCGGCATGAATGCCAGAAGAAAACATAACAGAGTATTAAAGCTTGCAAAAGGTTACAGAGGTGCAAGAAGCAAACAGTACAGAGTGGCAAAGCAGTCCGTTATGCGTGCGCTTGCAAGCTCCTACGCGGGCAGAAAAGAGAGAAAGCGTCAGTTCAGACAGCTTTGGATTGCACGTATCAACGCAGCGGCAAGAATGAACGGCTTATCCTACAGCAAGTTTATGTATGGACTGAAGCAGGCAGGCGTTGACATCAACAGAAAGATGCTTGCAGAGATGGCAGTGAATGACAGCGAAGGCTTCAAGACACTGGCAGAGCTTGCAAAGACAAAAATTGCATAAGTAATGCACATATGGCGCCTTCCGAAAATGGGTATCGCTGGTTGGATATCCTGTGCTTTGGGGAGGTGCCTTTTCTGTATATAAATGTTTTCGGAGGGAAATTTTTATGGCAAATCAATATAACAAGGTTCATATGGGAGAAGCAAAATGTGCTTTGGATTTGGGAGACGGCAGTGAGCGTGCAGAGTATGTCTGCCAGGATTATATTTTACATAAGCTGGGCAGACCGCACCGCTGTGTCAATATTATGTACACCTATTATCCAAAGGATAAGGAATGGCCGCAGAGAATCAGCGAGGCCTGCAAGGATTTGGAGATCAGCTTTCAGTGGGATTATCCCTACGACGACTATTTTCCGTATGATGTGGATGGACAGCCTTTTGAGCAGATGCGGGATATCCGCCGCCACGGACAGGATGTGCTGCTGACGCTGACGATTGACTGTTCGCTGGACGACGAGCAGCTTAGAAAGGTGGCTCGCCAGTTAAAGCCTTTTGGGCGTATGCGCATCCGAATCAATCATGAATGTGCAGGAAGCTGGTTTACCCATAACAAGCGCTTTTCCTATCAGGAGGTTGCCGATTTCTTTGTGCGTTTCCACAATATCATCAAGGAGGAAGCACCCAATATCAGCACGATTTTCTGTGCGGGATTTATGAAGGCTGACGGCTCCGGCATGGAGTATGAGAAGGAATTTCTAGATGCATACAAGGCGGCAGATATCTGGTCGGCGGACTGTTACCTTGCGCTGCACTATGGCTGGCCCTATGATGTTGCAGAAGTGGGCGGCGGGCAGTACAAATGCGATGATGTCCCGGGATATTACGAAAAATTTAAAAATACTGCTGAAAGGCTGATAGAGCTTTGCGGCAAAAAGCCGATGACGACGGCTGAGTTTAATACGGACGGCGATGTGACCGGCGCGTTCGCGCAGGGCGAGTCCGTTGTACGGTTTGCGGAATACTTTCGCGATAACCATGCGGAAGACTGGTTTAAGGGGATTTCCATGTACCAGTTCCGCGACAGAGGGCGTCTGGGTCTGGAGATTGAAGACCCGAACAACAAATCGGTGGGAATCGAGCAGCCCATGCTGGAGGAGTACAAAAAGGTGCTGCATGACCCGTATTTTATGCCGGAGATGACATCGGGCGAAGCAGTGCAGTTCCCTGTGACCATGCGCTGGGGCGGCTCCGAAGATGCGGACGGAATCGAAATTCCCGTTGATTTTGAAGGAACGCCCGAATTCTGCGAGATTACCGTGGAAGATAAAATCGCGCTGATGATAGAGATAAACGGACACTGGTTTTATAAGGCTCCCGATGTGAAAACCATAGACCTTATGTCCGCATTTTTCAAAGATAAACTTGACGGCAGTAAGCAGCTTAAAGTAAAGCTGTTTGCCACGCCTGCGGATGGGGAAAACCATGATGACGGCACGGAGGACTGGAATTACAATTACTATACAGAGATGAAAAATCCGCCTGAGTTCAGAATCCGGTATGAAGTTCCCGGGAAAGTGGGCTGAGAAAAACATGCACATACGGCGCCTTTCGGAATAGGATATCATAGGTTGAATATTCTATATCGGGAGGCGCTTTTTGTATGTATGAAATATTGTCGGAATCCATTTATCCGCTGCTGGTGTCAGGACAGCCGGAGCGTTATGCGAACATAAAGGGAGGTCCGGACTATCCACACATAGAAGGCATGGTATTATTTTACAGGTTCAGAAGAGGTACGGTAGTGGTGGCGGATATTGCGGGACTGCCGGATAACGGAAGCGGCGTATACGGCTTTCATATCCATGAAGGAAAGGCGTGCACGGGTAACAGTACGGATGCCTTTGCAGACGCGGGGATGCATTTGAATCCATATGGCAAGGAGCATCCGCTGCATATGGGCGATATGCCGGTGCTTTTTGGCAATAACGGGATTGCGTGGGGGGCTTTTTTCACGGAGCGTTTTCTGCCGGGCGAAGTGGCAGGGCACACCGTTATCGTTCATGATATGCCGGACGACTTCAAAAGCCAGCCCTCCGGCGGTTCCGGTACAAAAATAGCCTGCGGTATAATTTACTGATTTTTTCCGCATCCTATTGACAGAAAACAAAGCAGTTACTATAATTAGCATCGAAGGCAGAAAATGCCAGCTTTCCTCGATAGCTCAATGGTAGAGCACGCGGCTGTTAACCGCGGGGTTGTAGGTTCGAGCCCTACTCGGGGAGTTATGTAGTTAGTAACTATGAAAGCCCGTAAACATTAATGTTTGCGGGATTTTTATGAGAGAAGAAACGGCTTATAAAAGCCAGAAAGAAAAAACATCTGCGAAAGCAGGCCAGTAACTATTAACTGAAAACAAGCAGGGATTGCGTTGCATACTGAGGTTTGGGGGCTATGACATCAGAGCTGGCAGTAACTGAAACAGGGATAAGGCGTTTTATCGAAAGATGAGCGCTTTTTTCTATTTCTGTAAATAGGGCAGTACCCCTCCAGTTCTTTGCTACTATGGAATTGGGGAGGTCGGATAGGGAGCCGGAAAGCTGTGTTACCCCCTGTGGACGTCCGTGTGGCGATTTGTGGCTTTGTTTGGAAAAAGTGGATAAACAGACCGCCGGGAACCCTTTTAGCCCTGTCTGAGGTGATTTGGCAAAAACAGCTTTCAACCATGCTGGCAGGGAGTGCAGGGCAACCCAAAATGGAGATGCAGGGACTCCAGACTGCCAGAGTATTTGTCAACTTCCTGGAGCAGTGCCTGGTAGTCCTCATCCTGTTCCGTGATCCCGTTCATGATGCCATTCATGCGCATATCCATCAGTTGGTACAATGTAGAATTTTTGTCCATAAGAACGTTTCCTCCTTTCGCGGTTGGTGTATGTTAACTCTGAATCAGATGAAAAGTAACTACGAAATGGAAAGGGATGGTAGGAACAGCAAAACAAAGGGGATATTGGGATCTGCAGGTCTTGAACTCATCCCCGCTTAAGCCCAGCCGGAGCATCCTTTCATATGCCTGACTAATTGACAGTAATCATAAACGCATCAAAACCACCTGTTATACAAGTGGTTTTAATTGATTACACATTTTAGCGGATTTTAACAGCAGATTGATTCCTATTGCCAAAATAATAAGTCCTATTGCTTGTCCCTGCAGGATATTTGATAAGATTAAATCGTTGTCCGCATCCCATCCATAGATTGTGATCAGATTTGTAAAGAGTAGGGAAAAGGCAATCAGATTTTCTGCCCATGTATAACCACGGCGGATAGGATTCAGAAGATTTATTTGAAACTCAGGTTTGTCGGAAGGTTCTTTTTTGGAATATATCTGAAACAATGGATAAATAAGCATCCGCAGTATTAGGATTATCCCATTCAAAATATAAATGGAGCGTGAAAAGGTGAGAATCCGATCCATTTTTATATATTGATATGTTCTTCCCATTGCGAAGACACCAGTCAATATAAGTACGATACTGGCTGCTTTGCAGGTGCCTTTCAGGCTGTCTCCGTTTCTACCCCAAATAAGAAGGTCTATTTTCCCGGTTAGCAGCAATATGTAGTAAACAGTGTTAGAAAAACGCCATAAATTGCCGCCAAAACCAACTGCCTGAATAAAATAAAACGCAGCCAAGGTAATATCCAGAAGACAGGAAACTGCTATTCCGCAAAAGAAACGGTTTTCTTTGATTTTTAGCATTTCTATGTAATGCTCTATCATTTGTTTCGTCATTATTTCGTCTCTCCTATTATTTCGAATCAATCTGCTCTCTTTCAATAAACTTCCTTTTACACAAGCATAATTTTTGCATTTTCCATAACCAATTTTGTAAATTCTTTTGTGTCATACGGAAATTCCCTTTTTATCCATTCAAGCATCATCCCGATTGCTCCGTTTACAGAATAAATAAGCTGAAATTCTTTGTCCAGACTTAAATAATTACGGTTCACGGATATATAATACTTTAATATCGCATTTTTAAGACTTTCAAAAAAAGCATTGCTGTCTGAATCAATAAGCAGTACACGGAACTCAAAGGCATTTTCCCTGACATAATCAAAAAAACTTTCTAATTCGGCAGTCTTTACTGTTTTTCTGCTATATTCATTATTGTCATATACTTTTGGGATATTTGAGATCATCTCGTTTTCAATATCATGTAAAAGATCGCCTACTTCAACATAATGTGCATAAAAGGTTGAACGATTCAAGTCCGCTTTCTCACAAATTTCCGTAATGGTAATCTTGCTTAAGGGTTTTGACTGTAACAATTCCAAAAGGGCTTCCCGAAATACTTTTTTAGTCATCAGCGTTTTTCTTGATTCTTTCATGCAGTTCTTCTCCTTGAATTTTTTTGAAAACCGTCAAACTTTCTGATTCTGTTGGTTTGCTATCAGATTTTGAAATACTGATTGTTGCAAAACCAACAAGGTGTATGTTACAATATTTTTTAATGTAAGTCAATACATTATTGGAGGTAATCTTCTATGAGCGAAAACAAAAACAGCTTTGATGTTGAAAAGGTCGTTGACCAGATCAAGGAACTTGTCAAAAAGGGCAATGTTTCTAAAATCATAGTAAAGCATGGTGAGGATACGATTCTGAATATTCCACTGAATGCGGGAATTGCAGGGACAATCCTTGGCCTTGCGGCTGCACCTTGGGCAATCATCACAACAACGATTGCTACCATCGGTTTCAAATGCCGTATCGAACTTCTCAAAGATAACGGGGAAATTGTGGAGGTAATAAATCCCAAGGAATAAAACCAACAATCAGCACAGGGACTGGACGCTGTCAGCAGTATGGTACTGAAAAAGACCAGTCTGGTGTGAAATGGCAGAAGCGGAGCAGATTTTGCTTCGCTTCTTAAAATTTTTCAAAATTAAATATTTATTTTGGCAAATTGAAAGGAAGAAATAAATAATGAGCAACAAGGAAAGTATATCAAATGTACAAAGAACGGGTATTTTAGTTACACTGCTTGCGGCGGCGTTTATAACGTCAATGTCTACCACAGTAACAGCCAATATGATACCAAATTTTACTGAATATTTCGGAGTATCATCCAATCTTGCCCAGTGGCTCACAAGTGGTGCAACTTTGATTTCAGGAATCACGATACCGATAACAGCATTTTTGATCAAGAGAGTACCGAACAAAGTATATTTCTTTTCCGCAATGACTGCATTTACGGTCGGTTCTCTGGCAGCCATTTTATCTGTAAACTTTTCGATGCTGCTTATAAGCAGGTTGTTTCAGGCAGTGGGCTGCGGTATGCTTTTGTCGTTTGCACAGATTGTTCTGCTGAAACTTTACCCGAAGGAAAAGCATGGAACTATTATGGGGGCCTATTCAATGGCAGCTATGGTATCCTCGGTTGTAGGGCCAACCTATGCAGGGCTTATTTTGGATTCCTTTGGCTGGAAAGGCGTTTTTGCATCTTTGTTTATTATCGGAAGTATGATTATTATCTGCGGTATTCTATTTATGAAAAATATTACGGATAGGGAAACTGCGGATATGAACATTCTGTATGTATCACTTTCTTCATCCGGATTTGCGGCATTTCTGATAGGGGTGAGCAATATAAGCGGCGGTCTTTTCTCTATGAGAGGCGGCGGCTTGATACTTTCCGGACTTCTGTTTCTGGGTATTTTTGTAGCTTTGCAGTTAAAGTCCGAAAAGCCTATGTTAAATCTGCGGGTGTTTAGGAACCCGAGATTCAGAATAGCCGTTATATTAAGTCTTTGTATGTATCTTATTTGTATGGGAAACGCAATGATATTGCCTATCTTCACAAAATCCATTAGGGGTTTTTCTGATACCTCATATGGACTTGCCACAATCGTAGGCTCGATTTTATCAGTTATTGCAACGCTTTCTGTAGGCAAGCTGTATGATAAAGTCGGAATAAAGCCGATGTTTGTTGTGGGAACAGGTTTATTTGCAGTATATTCGGTAATGGGCTTCTTATTCTCACAGAATACGTCAATTATATATATAGCTGTTATATTTGCAGTACAGACGGTTGCCATGTCATCTTTAAATTCACCGGCAACCGCAATGGCTCTGAGCGGGCTTGAAGGAAAGGAACGAGTTGATGGCAGTGCAATCTTTAACACACTGAGGCAGATTTCAAGTTCGCTCGCCTCCACGCTTGCTGTGCTAATCTACACATTGATAGGCAGTAATTTGCCAGCTATCCGTGGTGTATATGTATATTTCGGACTTGTGACGATAGCCATAGCTGTTGCTATAATTTTATATCTTAAAGCTGAAAGTAAAAAATCAGACAGAAAATGATACCTTGTTAAATTCTCAATTACAATGCAGGAGAACAGACCGCCACCCTCTATACAAGGGATAAAGCGGTCATGCGGAAACTTGACACGCTTGTTGCCGACTTTCCCGACATATACAAGCTGACAGGGCAGGACGAGGTATCTAAGACCTATTCCTTTCCGAAATCATATGTCAGCTACCGTAAGCCGAGGGTGGTCAGTACCGAGCAGAGGGAACGGGCAAGGCAGATGATGATTGCTAATAATAAGGCAAAGGGAGATTAAGCAAAATTTAAGGAATTTTGTATGTCTTTGTGGTAAGATAATGGCATTGAACAATTCTACAAATTGGTATTTGTGGGGGTAAAGACATGAAAGATTTTATTTTTGTTACGGGAGCAAGTGGTATAGGTAAAACTACTTTAGCTAACGGACTGCTTGAGCACTATAAAACGACGTGTATAGAACAGCATATGGTACCTGAATTTATTTCACGAGATGGCAGCGAGCCAATGACTGGAGAGCTTGAAGAACTCACTTGCTGGGAAAATCAGGTGGCAATGCTTATGTGCTTTCATAAGCTTGGTTATAAAAATATAATTGCTTCTGATATTGATGATTTAAGAACGGCTGATATCCCTATTGTTTTTCGAGGAACTGATTTTATCACAATAAAACTCATATGCAGTGATTTGCATCAAATTCAGGAACAGATGAGAAGCCGCCCCAATAATGGACTTATAGATTTTGAACTACAAAAAAGAATGAACGAAAAAAATATTAAGCGAAGTCCTCTTATTAACGAAGTAGAAATTGATGTTGCGGGTAAATCAATCGGAGAAGTATTTGAAGAATCAATAAATATTATTGAGACTACTCCTTCCTGTTTTGATTATGAATACGCAAAACCTCCAAAAGAAATGTTTTATTCATGGGTTTTTGCGAATGGATTAAGATAACTTCCCATTTGTCGGGAAGTTGCAAAAAGTGAAAAATCGGAATTTCATAAGGAGAGGATAATGGTTAAAGAAGTAAAATGGACAAAATATTTATGGCTGAGTTTACTTTCATTTGGAGCATTTATGCTTGAATATCTGTCAATATTTGTAATTGAAGTTATATTTCTGCATGTAGATATACAGAATTATACAACGCACCATAGAACTATTCATTGTTTCATAATGGTTTTTATGTGGGCTTTTTTCATTGGTGTTCTCTTGCTTTTTTCAAGGAAACATTATCATTTTCCAGCAAGAGGAAATAAAATGGACAAGATTTCATTGAAAAATTGGACAGTAACGCTTGCTTGCTTCATTTGCTGTAAAATTATCACTTTCATTGATTGGCATACATTAAAGTTCATTGGAGAAGC
>CAMWLB010000126.1 GCA_947174985.1 uncultured Lachnospiraceae bacterium
CCCATAGCCAGCGGGCGCTTTTGCGATAAATGCCGCAGAGACCTGACGAAGGGATTAAATGAGGCAATTCATGTCGCAAAGCCGGAACCGGTGGAGGAGCCGAAGAAAGAAAAGGACGGCAATAAGATGCGGTTCTTAAATCAATAAAGGACGAAAGGCATAAGGCATGTTAAATGAAGAAAGAATCATATTGATGACGAAGCTCGCGTCATATGAGTCCGGTGAGGGAAAGAAAAATGCCGCTATCGGGAGTTATTTCCGCAGCGATTATATTGGTATGCAGGTTGTGAAATCTGTTATCTATGCAACGATTGCATTTTTTATCATGTTCGGACTGTATATTCTATATGATTTTGAAGTTTTTATGGCAGAGATTTATAAGATGGATTTATTTGAATTCGCAAAGAGTGTGCTGAAGTTTTACGGCGTGACTGTGGCAGGTTTTGCGGTCGTGACTTATATTGTCTATGCCTATCGGTACAGCAAAGCCAAAAAAAGCTTGAAAAACTATTATAACAATCTGAAAAAGCTGGCTTCCCTGTACGATAAAAACAAAAAATAGTTGAAAGGCCTATTATGAGAAACTTACTGGAAATAAAAGAACTGATAAAAAGATTTTACAGTAAAAATGAAGTGTTTATTGTGCCGGTGCTCAAATTTCTACTGGCGCTGATAGCGCTTTTAAACATCAACAAGCAGCTCGGCTACATGACCCGTATCAACAATATCGCGATTGTACTGATAGTGTCACTGATGTGTTCTTTTCTGCCGACGGGCTGTATTATCCTGTTTTCGGCATTGTTTGTACTATTACATCTGTACACCCTCGCCATAGAAGCAGCGGTGGTTGGATTTGCCATGTTTTTAGTTATGTTTTTGCTGTTTTTCCGCTTTTCACCGAAGGATTCGCTGGTGGTACTGATAACGCCGCTGCTGCTCGGATTGCGAGTTCCCTATGTTGTACCGGTTGTCATGGGGTTGCTGGGAACGCCTGCTTCTGCCGTTTCAATCGGATGCGGTGTGGTAGTATACCATTTGGTGCATTTTGTATCGCTCAGTGCGCCTTCCATCAAGGCGTTGGATGCGAACGAGGCAACTGCCAGACTGAGAATGGTGATAGACGGCATTATCAACAATAAAGAAATGATGGTTATGGTGGCGGCTTTTGCTTTTACTGTGATTCTGGTATACATTATTCGAAGGCTGTCTGTTGACCACTCGTGGACGATTGCCATGATAGCAGGAACCATTATGAACATTGTGATTCTGCTGATAGGTGATTTAATGTATGATACGAATGTATCGGTGATTGGTGTGATCTTTGGTTCGCTGGTTTCTCTCGGTCTGTGTGTGGTACTGCAGTTCTTTATGTTTAATGTGGACTATACCAGAACTGAGAAGGTACAGTTTGAAGACGATGAATATTATTACTATGTAAAAGCGGTTCCAAAGATGACAGTAGCGGCACCGGAAAAAACGGTAAAGCGAATTAATACACAGATTGGACGTTCGCCGCAGCAGGAACGCACTGCACAAAGCGGGCGCTCTTCCCGCTCCGGCAGTGTGGCACATCAGCCCTCCAGAGGCGGCAGCGGAAAAAAAACTCAAAGAGCAGCGAGCAGACAGGCGTCATCGAGAACGGTATCGGCTTCCCGTTCCGGCACCGGAAGAGCGGATAGAGATTCTGCAGCAGACGAATTTGAAGAGACATAAGGTCAGGTAATTCCATATGCGATTTCAGCTTCAAAATTTAACGGACAACATGATAAGGCGTATACCGGATATGGATCTTGCGAGTATGATTGAGATTTTGATTATTTCATTTCTCATCTACCACATCCTTATCTGGATTAAGAATACCAGAGCCTGGGCATTGCTTAAGGGTCTGGCATTCATTTTGATTTTTTGGCTGGTCGCGGCATATTTCCACATGAACACGATACTTTGGCTGGGCAGCAACATACTGGGTTATGTGGTGACGGCGCTTATTATTGTTATGCAGCCGGAGCTCAGAAAGGCGTTGGAGGAGCTGGGAAACAAGGAGATTATTTCCAATGTACTCCCATTTTCGGGGACGAAGCGGGCAGAAGGTGCTTTCTCAGACAGAACCATCAATGAGATAGCCAAGGCATGTGTGGAAATGGGTAAGGTGAAAACAGGTGCTTTGATTGTAATCGAATGTAAGTCCCCTTTGGGAGATTTTGAGCGCACCGGTATCGACGTGGACGGTCTGGTAACCAGCCAGCTATTAATCAATATATTTGAGCACAACACACCGTTACATGACGGTGCTGTTATTGTGCGCGGAAACAGGGTGGCTTCGGCGACCTGTTATCTGCCCCTGTCGGATAATCTGAATCTGGATAAGAATTTGGGAACCCGTCATAGGGCAGGGCTGGGTATTTCGGAGGTGACAGATGCCGTCACGGTTATTGTGTCGGAGGAAACAGGGAAAATCAGTGTGGCTTACAAGGGTGGGCTGACGCGTAACCTTGACAGCGAGGGTCTGAAAGAAATGCTGAGAATTGCACAGCCGGGCGGCAGTGAAGATACAAAGAAGGGTTATAAAATCTTTAAGGGAAGGAGCCGGACGGACAAAGTTGAAAACAGGAAAAAAAATAATTAAAAGATTGTTCAATAACTGGGCGCTGAAGCTTTTTTCCCTGATAGCGGCGGTACTGCTCTGGCTTCTGGTAATGAATATAGAGGACCCCGAGGATCAGAGAAGCTACTACAACATTCCGGTAAGGCTGACGAATACGGAAGTCCTGACCGATGCGGGAATGGTGTATGAGGTTCTGGACAGGACGGATACGGTGAGAACCGTCACTATTATTGCTCCCAAAACCGTGAGAGATGAACTGAGCGCAAGCGATATTATCGCAGAAGCGGATTTCAGCAAGCTGACAGTGACAAATACAGTGGAGATAGAGTTTTATTCATTGCGTTACAATGATAAAATAATCAGCATAACGGGAAGCAATGAAATCTTAAAGTTGAACATTGAAGCGAAGAAAATGAAGCGGCTGGCGGTAGAGGTGCAGACCACCGGCGAAGTTGCCGAAGGGTATATTGTGAGCAGTGTTACCCCCGACCAGAACCGGATTGAAGTAACCGGACCGGAATCGGCGGTGTCACGGATTGCCAGTGCGGTTGTTAAGGTTGATGTAACGGATTCCACAAGTGATATTTCCACGAATGCGGACGTAATATTATATGATGCCGACGGCAAGGAGATATCCATGGATAATTTGTCAGTCAATGTAAATTCCGTTTTGGTGCGAGTCAAGATACTGGCAACCAAGACAGTGCCTGTCCGTTATTCTGTGACAGGTGTACCGGCGGCGGGTTATCTGTTTACGGGAGAAGTTTCCGGCATGCCGGAGCAGGTGACGATTGCAGGCACATCTTCTGTACTTGAGGGCGTGCGAAGTATTGTAATACCGGAGGAGCATTTGGATATCAGCAATCGGACAGAGAACCTGACAGTCAATATAAATATAGCAGATTATCTGCCCGAGGACACCGTACTTGAGGATGATTCCTTTAACGGAAGGGCTGCGGTGACGGTGCATATCGAAAAAGAATATACGCGAAATATGAATATTGCTGCGGATCACATTAGAATAACAGGTGTTCCTGACGGATACACGGTGGTTCTGGAAGAATCTGATTCTTCCCGCGTGTTAAGTGTCAGAGGGCTGCGTTCAGCAGTCGAGGGCATTAGCGAGGCTTCCCTGTATGGTACGATCCATATTCCGGATTTTATGGAAGCGCACAATATGGAGCATCTGGCGGAAGGAACCTATGAGGCGGTGGCAGAGTTTTCAATTGAAGATGAAATTACCATCGTGCAGCCTTTCAGGGTAAGAATTATCATAACAAGTTTGGAGGAATCAGAATAAATGGGACGTTTATTCGGCACTGACGGTGTCAGAGGGATTGCAAATGAAGAATTGACCCCACTGCTTGCTATGCAGCTTGGGCAGGCAGGCGCGTATGTACTTACCAAGGAAAAAGAGCACAAGCCGACCATGATGGTTGGCTGTGATACCAGAATTTCAGGAGATATGCTGGCAAATGCTTTGATGGCGGGCGCCTGCTCGGTGGGCGCTAACTGTGTCTATGTAGGTGTGATTCCTACGCCTGCAATTGCATATCTCACAAAAAAGTATAAGGTAGATGCGGGGGTTGTGATTTCCGCTTCGCACAATCCGGTAGAGTTTAACGGTATCAAATTTTTTAATGGAAATGGGTATAAACTTCCCGATGAACTGGAAGATGAGATAGAAGCGCTGATTCGGTGCAATATGCAGGGCGTGAAGTTTCCGACTGGTTCAGGAGTAGGAAAGATTAAGTATCGTACGGATGCAAGGGAAGAATATATCAACCATGCGATTCAGTCGGTGGCAGTAGAGTTGAAAGGCTTAAAGATTGTGGCAGATTGTGCCGAGGGCGCATCCTACTACACATCGATAGAAGCACTGAAGGAATTGGGAGCTGAGGTAGTGGCAATACATAACAATCCGGACGGTACCAATATCAATGCAAACTGTGGTTCCACACATATGGAGGAACTGCAGGCAAGGGTGGTATATGAAAAGGCAAATATCGGTCTGGCGTTTGATGGGGATGCAGACAGGCTTCTTGCGGTAGACGAAAATGGAAAAATCGTTGACGGGGATCAGATTATGGCTATTGTCGGCAATCACATGAAGCGTGAAGGCAGACTGAAAAAGGACACCATTGTGGCTACTGTTATGAGCAATTTGGGCTTTTTCCTGATGGCGGAGCAAAACGGCATTACGGCGGAACAGACAAAGGTGGGAGACCGCTATGTGCTGGAGCGCATGCGTGAAATTGGAGCCAGTCTTGGGGGAGAACAATCAGGTCATGTTATTTTTCTCGATGAAAATACAACCGGAGATGGTTTGTTAAGCGCACTGCATCTGCTGCAGGTTATGGTAGAAACAGGAAAGCCGTTATCAGAGCTGTCCAAAGTGATGGAGGTGCTGCCTCAGGCATTGGTGAATGCAAAGGTTGCAAATCATAAAAAAGAACATTATCTGGAGTATCCGGAAATAGCCAAGGCGGTGGAGGAATTAACCGAAAAATTTGCCGGAGAGGGACGTGTGCTGATTAGGCCCTCCGGAACAGAACCGTTGGTCAGGGTTATGATAGAGGGAAAGGACAAGAAATTGATTCAGGCAGAGGCAGAACATCTGGCAAGTCTGATACAGGATATTATGTTCTAAAAAGGCTTGTGAATCATGTCAAAAAATGTTATAGTGAATAAAGAAGGAAAGTGGAGGTATTGCAGCATGGTTAGCCAGAAAGTGACAATTAAAAACCCAACCGGACTGCATTTGCGACCGGCAGGGATTTTGTGCAAGGAAGCGATGAAATTTAAATCTCTGATAACATTCCGGTTCAGAGATAATACGGCTAATGCCAAGAGTGTGTTAAGTGTATTGGGTGCATGTGTAAAGTGTGGGGACGAAATAGAATTTATTTGCGAAGGTGAAGATGAGGAGAGCGCGTTAAAAGCGCTTGTGGAAGCGATAGAAAGCGGTCTTGGCGAATAAGAAATCAGTATAAAAAAAGGAAGGGAGTATTGACTCCCTTCCTTTTTACATGCATGAAAATTATTTGTAAATAGGCTCACGACCAGCCTGTGCGATTGCAATAAAGGTATGTCCGGTGTTGATTTCGATTTCATTGCCATCCATATCATAGTATCTGGTCGGCGAATAATCGTCAGTCTTTTCCCATGTAATCTTGATGCCACGTCCCTGTGTAAAGTAATAACCGCTGCGTCCGGAATCATGAACCTGGAAAACCAGATATTTGTGGTCAGGACGGTATTCCCAGTAGGTGTCCTGCACAATAATATTAGTAAAGGCAAGCTGCTCACCTGTCAACTGGTCAATCTGCGGAGAACCATACAAGTACTTCAGGTAGGTGCCGGTCTCTTCGTCATACTCGAAAGAAGATTTGGTGGTGGTAAAAATCTTGGAAAGGTCAATCTCTGTCGCGGTAAAAGAACCTTTCGCATCTTCAAGCGTATTTAACTCTGCCATGGGAGCGAAATTAAAATGATCCGGCTCCCAGTAACGATCTCTGTGCTCTGTCTCGTAATTCAGTTTCTGAATTGCTGCAGCCAGCTTTGCACCATTGGTATAGCCATTGTGGATGCTGGGATTAGCCGGGTCAGAGCGGTAAAAAGCATCACTTCCTACTGCAGGAGCCATCATATCAGAGGTACCAACGCTGCAGGCGCTCAGGTTATTGACATCACTGCGGTTTACAACGTCAACCAGATAAAAAGGACCACCCCAGTGTACAAGGAAGGAATCCCATTCCATGCTCCAGTATGCGTAATAGTCACGGCAGCTTCTGATATTGCCGATTTGTTCCAAGTCCTGCCAGTCTTCGATGATACCCATCTGACGGGACATTTCGCCTTCTTCCATACACTCATACAGTACGCCGGCAAGACCGATGCCGTACTGGGGCTGTGAACCTCTATCAGTAGGGAACATAACGGCGATGGGGCGGGCGTTGGCAACTTCTTCATCAATCCATTCATTGGTGAGGGAACTGTGTACCATGCCTTCCTGAGGAGGCTGCTCGCTCGGTTTATTATCTTCCGGTTCCGGTGTCTGTGCATCGGAAGGGTCTGGCGTCGTCACGTCGGTAGAATCCACAGGCTGTATCAAATCGTCAGGACGCTGTGGACCTTCTTTCTTATCACCACATCCGCCGAATGCAAGCAGGGCAGACAGGGATAATAATAAAAACAGATTATTTCGTTTCATGATTAGTCCTCTCTTTCGTTCAAATAATCTTGTGCTTCATTATAGCACATTACAGATAAGAATTGCAATGACAATGCCAAGTATAGCGCCAATCAGCACTTGAAGAGGTGTGTGTCCCACAAATTCTTTCAGTTTGTCCTGCGGGGACATGTCACTGCCCATATCTGAGAAAATATCAAGCATTTCATTAAGAACATGAGCCTGAATACCGGTTTCGCGGCGCACTCCCATGGCGTCATACATAACAATGACGGCAAGAATAAAGGAGATTGCAAATTCAAAGCTTTGTACACCATATGAAATGCAGGCAGCGGTGGACAGTGCGCAGACGGTAGCAGAATGGGAACTTGGCATCCCACCGCCTCCGACCAGTCGTTCCGCTAAAAATTTCCGGGTTAAAAACATGTGAATTACCGTTTTCATAACCTGTGCCACACACCAGCCGGATATGGCGCAGATAAGTATGCTGTTTTGAAACAAAGCTGTAAGAAAATCCATATGGTACCTCACTAACTCTTTTAGTATATCACCACTTTCGTCGGTATTCAAGCGGTGTCATGCTTTCATAACGCTTAAAAACCTTAATAAAGTATGAAGATGTCTGGAAACCGCTCTGCAGCGCGATGGCCTCTATGCTGTCTGAAGAAAAACGAAGCCTTGATTTCGCATAGGAAAGACGCCTTGCGGTAATATCATTGGTAATGGTAATGCCAAAGAGACGCTGGTATTCCCGAAGCAGGTGATATTTGCTGATATAAAACAGTGTGGATAAATCGTCCAACGTCAGTTTTTCCGCATAATGCACTTCAATGTAGCTGCGGATATCCATAAATTTCTGCGGCACGGGAAAGCCGGCGTGGTTCTGAAAGGTATCTGAAAAAATCTGGGCAATCAAATCCGTCAGGCACCTGTGGGAAATCAAATCCGTCAGCGCGTCCTTTTGCTGCTGCAGCCGGTAAAGCTCCTGCAGGGACTTAATATAGTGCGTAAGCGACGCAGGCGTATACACGGCAGGACCGTCTCTCTCCGTATACAGACGGTAAAATTCCGAAGCCTGACTGCCGTTAAAATGGACCCACATCAGAGACCATGGTTGTGTACGGCTGCTCTCGTGGGAATAGGGTTCAAGGCAGTTAATCCATACGCAGTCGCCTGCATTAAGCTTCCGGGTATTGCCGTACAGCGTAACAGTGCCGCTGCCTTCCGTCACAATAAAAAAAAGATAGGATTCCAGCTTTTCACGGCGGCTGATATGCGGCTCCAGACTCTTTAAAGTTCCGATTTCCTGCACATATAAATAATGGTTCCTGCTGTAGGAAGACGGAGTGACCAGAATACGATCCGAGGCGGTTGTTCCCATAATCATCCTCATTTCTGCATACATTTTGACAATAGCAATATTTTACCATTTAAAAGCAATAAAATGAATTGTCATAGCTATTATACAAT
>CAMWLB010000127.1 GCA_947174985.1 uncultured Lachnospiraceae bacterium
TTTCAGTTCTCTGCGTTTTTCCGCTTTATCCTCTGCCTGTTCGTATTCGTCAGCGATTGACAGCGGCACACCCTTTTTCTGCCACTCCGAAAGTCCGCTGGACATTATCTTTGAAACAAATGGGATTCCGTATGTCCTTGAAGCCTGCACTATTCCGATTTCAGGACGGCATTCCTCAATCTCCACTCCATATTTTTCTGCCGTTGCATTTACATGGTCCTTTATTGCTTTCATTTCTAATCCCGTGTTAAAAAATACATACTTTACCGGCGGGAGCGACGGGGCAATCTTCCGTGCTGTTTCAATCAGGTCAATCAGGATATCACTGGCTGAACCGCCGGAATAAGAACAGATTGCTTTTGGGTGTTCCCTGAGATGGGTCATTATAATACCAATGATAGCTTGAATTTTTTCCGGCGCGTCATAATCCGCATAAAGCGGCCTGTCGGAGTACACCCTGCTTTTATATGTTTCTTTCATTGTCCCGCTTCCTCTACCCCTCCAGTGAAAACTGCAGTTTTTCAAGACTTTTTCTTAATTCTGTGTAATAATCAATTTTGTCCCAAAAATATTCATCCAACAGCTCTATCATTTCTTCCTTTGCTTTTTTTTCAGTTTTGGCTTCAAAAAAATAAATCTGTTCGTCAATAACATAATTCCAGCTTCCATCAGCACAAAAGACAATACTGCCTATTTTTTGTCTTCCATAGTCGGCCATTACATCAATCTGTCTTTTCCAGTCGGATTGTTCAGGGCTTACTTCCTTCCACTCCATTTTTGTCATTCTCTTTTACCCCTTTCCATAAGTCTCCTTCGGTTTTTCACATTTTTCAAATTCTATAACCCACACCCACGGATTTGCGTCCCATCCATACTCTGACCGTTTTGCTTTTGGAATTGTGCTGTCCCATATGTCCTTAAAAATTTCCAGTGCCTGCTGGTATTCTGTCTTGGGATAGTCAAAAGCCTCCGGTCTCAGAATTACTCCCTCGTTTAAAAAATCATCAAGCGTCATATTCTGCAGCCGTTCCACCCTCACGTCCGTAACTTTAAGCCATATCCTCGCTGCTGCCTTTGGCATGTGGATTGACGGACGCCAGACGACTCTATCCGGGTGAGGGTAATCCGCGCGGTACATGTAGCAGCCTTCTGATTCTGAATCCTTGTGGATTGTTGGCATTTTATCAATCATACAGGATTCATCTTCATACCACGCGCACTCAATGCAGCTATTGAATGCCCACGTTTCCCTCACATAGAGGATATCCCCTGTCCGATATGGCGGTTTTATATAAAAGCTGTAAAATGGTTCTTCATAAAAATGTACCATTTCGCCGTACAAAGTATCGCCATACACTTTTACATGTTGCGCTTTGGGCGGTTTATTGGTGAATGTATTGACTGGAAATTTTACAATCCGCCTTGTAGCCTTCTTTCTGCCGTCCAGTATCGCCCGTACCATGTCCGTGTTAAAAAGTATTGGTAATTCCCTTCCCATCTGTGTTCTCCTTTCCTCTAATCCCGCAGGCAGTCAGGCAGGGGAAGAATATCCCCGATACAGACAAACCCGTCCGCCTGCTGCCGGAAGCCCTCTTTACATGACTGCTGCCGTACCGCCTTTTCTTCAGGATCATGTTCCCATGAGGCATATTTCCCAAAAACCTCCTTAAAATCCTTCTCAGGAAAGTGCCTTTCAAAAGTTTCCTGAGCTGCTACTTCTATGTATCGCCGTATCCTGTCATTCCCATGCACCGCCTCGGGGCTTAAGCCGTTTAAATGGTGCGGCGGGCAGAGGTATACTTTCAGTCCGTATTCCTCAGATTTTTTACGGTTTGCTGTCCCGCCGATGGCGTGGTGCTCCTGTAATACACTTTTGCGGCTGTAGTCCCCGTGCAGTTTCATGCACAGGTAACAGGTGCCGTCCTTCCGATCATGCATTATGCTCTTCATCGACGACGTCCTCACGCAAAACGGAGCTGACCCGTCTGCTCCTCTGCCACGTGCATGTTGGGCGTCCTCTCAGCCACGCACAGTTCCGGCAGATTTGCCCTTACCAGTGCCGCAGGTATGGGCGGGCATACCGCATTACCGCAGCGTCTTACCTGCTCACTCCTCGGGTACGCCTTACCGCTTAAGTCATGGTCGATTATGTAGTCCGGCGGGAATCCCTGGCACCCGTACAGCTCCCGCGGCTCAAGCATGCGCAGGCCGATATCCGCTATCATGTAATCTTCGCCTTTTATGGTCACAAGCCCGAAACGGTCGTCTGTCGTGACTGTATGCAGAGGCTCCTTTATATCCTGCCCTACCGCGCCGTTGTAGTATTTAAGCAAAAATGCCCTTACCTCCCCAAAGTGTCCGGCAGAGGTTGTCACCGTATGCAGGGGCTCCCTCAGGTCCTGTCCTGTACATGTGCCATAAAACTTACTCAGAAATGATGTTACCAGACCGTACCTGTTGGATGCGTCAACCGTCATGATAGGGGCATCCACGCCCTGCCCCCTTGTCCCGTTTTTCGTGGTTTCGGAGTGATACTGTACCAAGCACGGTGATATAAGGCAGTGCTCATTTTTGCTTACAATGGTTGTGAGGGGCTCCCGTACATCTTTGCTCCGGTCGGCTGTAAATCCCGTCTGCCCTATCTGCACCATGTACGGTTCACAGAGGTAATGCTTCCCGCTTCCCACTACGGTAGGCAGAGGCTCCCCGATATCGTGTATCCTTGGTTTCTGCCCTTCCTTCTCCCCGTAACCGATGGGGACGATATACGGTTCCACTATTCCAAAGCCGTGCTTTGATGTGATTACCCGTAAAGGCTCCTCCATGCTGCTGCAGTAGTCGGCGCTGCTGCCGGTATGGTTTACCTGCAGAATAAATGGCTCCGAATTGTCAATCACAAATTTCTTGAGCCCGCGCGCTATCCGCTCCATGGTCTTTGCCGCCAGAGGGCGCACTGCGCGTATGCCGTATTTTTCTTTGATTTCCTCCGCCGTGTCAAATATGCTCGGACACGGGAGGGAGAAGTCTATCTGTGTCCATGCGCCCACGTATGGCTGCTTTATGCCTGCTGCCACTTCCGCGCTCCCTGCCGGCGCATGGGTCGGCTCTGGGAACCGGACAGCCTTTCCGTCACACCGTGCTACAAGGAAAAACCTTTTGCGCATGGTGGGTGTGCCGTAATCCGCCGCATTGAGTACTTTATATTCTACCCTGTAGCCCAGTGCCTCAAGCTGTGTAAGAAACTTCCGGAAGGTGGTGCCCTGTTTTGCCTTGATTGGGCGGTGTCCCCTGTTTAATGGCCCCCACGTCATGAATTCCTCCACGTTCTCCAGCATGATGACCCTCGGTCTTACCAATGCCGCCCACCGGAGTGCCACCCATGCAAGGCCTCTTATTTTCTTGTCCTTGGGCTTGCCACCTTTAGCTTTACTAAAATGCTTGCAGTCCGGAGAAAACCACGCCAGCGCCACAGGCTTTCCGCCGCACGCCGTTACAGGGTCAACGTCCCACACGCTCTCACAGTAATGTTTTGTGGACGGGTGGTTTGCCTTGTGCATTTTTATCGCCTCAGGGTCGTGGTTGATGGCAATGTCCACACTTTTCCCTGTAGCCAGCTCTATCCCGGTGCTTGCACCACCCCCTCCGGCAAAGTTGTCGATTATCAGTTCCCCGTTTATCATAAACACATCTCCTCAAAATTCAGCCCGATCTGCACAGCCGGCTCAAAATTCATCCACAGCACTTCCCTTTTCTTGCTGCATACCTGCGAATAAGAGGTTGTTTCCTCCCTGTGCCATCCGTGCAGCATGTCCCTGTACAGAGGGCTGTCATAACCGCTTATAAGCAGCGGTCCTTTGTGCACAAGGGCTTTTTCAAGCAGCTGTTCATGGCTCTCCCTGCCGTACATCTCGTGCCTGTACTGTTTCCCGTGCCGTGTACCTTCTATGTATGGCGGGTCCAGATACATCAGGACATTTTCAAAATTAAACCGCTCCATTATTTCCAGTGCCGGCCGGTTTTCTATCTGTACTCCCCGGAGCCTCTCCGCTGCCTGCATGATTTTCTCAGGCAGTTTCACCCAGCCTATTGCTGCATAGGCTTTTTCCCTTCCCTGCACATCGTTTTTCCAGCCGACACGCTCGCCCGTGGTTCGGAAGCCATGCCCCATGTTAAGCCGGATGTAAAAATTAACTGCCTGCTGCAGGCTGTTTTCCGCTTGCTGTTTTCATTTTCCGCTGTCTGTGCCTCCGTCAGCGTGTAACCGTGTATTTCCGTCCCGCTCTGTGCCGCCTCCCTGACTGCTGCCTGCCCCTCGGCAAGCATGCGGCTTATCTGGCATACCGTGTAATCACCGTATGTCTTCCCGTTTTTTACCATTGTGTATTTCTGTGTCATTCCCTTTATTCCTTTCCGATCCGATGCCGCTCCGCATTTAGTCTTTATCGCATTTCACGCCCTCAGAAGTCCGTTTTTCCAGCTCCCATGAAAGCCAGTTCCGCCATTCGTGTTCCGCTTTGAGCCTCACACTGACAGGACAGCCCGCCGCATTTAGTAAAACAACGGTTTTCTTCCAGTTTTCCCAATCCGCCACAGGCTTCCCTTTCTTTGTCACAAAATCCCTTTTCTCCCACTCAGGCAGCCACTCTGACAGTGCCGCCGCTATGTAAGGGCTGTCCGTGTGCACTGTCAGAATGCATCTGCTCCGCACATGGCCAAGCGCTTCGCGCAGTGCGGACAAAAGGGAACCGTGTGCCGTTGTCTCACCGACGTACATGGTCTCTGCCAACGGGTTCTTTGCCGATGGCGGGCGGTCAGGGCATTCCAGCACATAGCCGCAGCTTCCTTTTCTCCGCCCGGGTCCCTTCACGGAAGTGGCAATGTACAGATTCACCCGCTTTAACGGCTCTTCCTCCTGTCCCGCAGGTGCGGGTGCTTCCGGTTTATCCGCCATGGCCGCCTCCTTTCCCCTACGCGCCTACCGTGCCAGCAGTTTCTCTTCTAAGTCTTGATAGTTATAGTCCCTTTGTGGGAAGGCGTTGAAGCTGTTTGTGCTTCCTCGCTGCGGCTGGGCGTCTTTCCTCTTCTCCCATGTCTTCACCGCTGCTTTCCAGTCCTTCATCGGGTTCTTCCCTATCATCCAGTCTTTGCTCTCGTAAAAAGCAACAAAGGCCTCCGCATCTATTCCGTTTTTCCGTTCCGCGCAGTATACCGCCACTTCTTCTACAGAGGGCGGTGCGGAACGCACACTCTTTTTGTTTTTATTTTCTTTACTTTCCTTTCCTTTACTTTGTCCGTTTCTGTATACATTTTCTGCATTTCTGCATACATTTTCCGATACAATGTTTACATTTTTTGGAATTTTGTGTGCACTTAATAAGAGGTACTCTTTCTTTACCTCAACACATGTGCGCCTTTTAGCAGCCGCAAGATAGGTTTCCTGTATCACGGCGGAAGTGAGGACGCCGTGCTTTTCATAGACTTTTTTGTCAAATATGCCTCTCCTGAGTGCTGCCTCTATCACTTCCGAAACGACACTGCAACCCTCCTCGTTTACGGGAATCCCGCAATCCTTACGTGAGAACAGCAATGCAACTTCGTCATTCCATTCGCAGTAATAGCCATACACGCCGTATATCTTCTGGTACAGCTTTATAAGCACTGCGATTCCCTTGAGCCCGAACTCGGCATCAAGTAACTCTGTATCGGGGTCGAAATGGCACGGGACAGGAAAATAATCCAACCCTGCAACTGCCAATATGCCGCCCTCCTTATCTGACCATTCCTGCAGGCATGAAGGCCATCTGCCCGTCTGCCTGCTCCTTTATGCAGCGTGCAGCCGTCTTTTCCCATCCGGCCACGCCCGCCTCTTCTTTTTCTGCCGCCTCACGGCAGTCGTCACACACGCCGCCCCGCAGCTCGCCTGCGTCATAATTAAAACCGCACCTGCTGCAGACGGCATAATCACGCTGTACCATCGTCATCACTGCCTGCCCTTTCCCTTTCTTCCTATTCCGACGTCCCTGCTATCAGTCCCGCCTCTTCCAGCCATGTGTATCCCATGCCTGCCTCCTTTCTTTAAAGCGTTACAGTTTTTAACAGCTTCATTCTTTTTTTCTTTCCATGCCTTCCGCGCGGCACGCAGGATAGGGAGAACCTGCGTCCGCTTACTATAAATAGAAGGGGGTATGCGGCGCCTGTGCGCCGCGCGGAAGGCATGGCGGCAGATATGCCGCCCGTCTCCTGCCGGTGGGAGCTATGCAATCACCATGACATTTTCAACACCTTCAAGGCTCTTTTCCAGAAATGCCCTGATATTTTCCTTTGCCTCATGCTTCCATGCGCCGCCATCGGCTTCAAACAACGCACATGCCACACCGCAGCGTTCATCATCTTTTACCCGGAAAATAAAACTGCTCACAGGCTGGGGAACCTCCGTAAATGTCCTGTACGGTGCCAGCATGCACGGGCTTGGCACTTCCACTTCGCTCATGGACGTGACGCCCCTCTTGATTGCTGCTTTCTGGGACACGCCGTCATCGCCATATTTTTCAACGGTGCCGGCTTTTACGTTTCCGGCAAAGGCAAGAATCACCTTTTTATCCTCCCCGTCCACGAACTTTGACTGCACGCCGATGATAAACTGCTCATTCTCAGTAAACCGCCCGAACGGGAAATCCGGTATTTCCCCTCTGACTTCTGCCAGTGTTTCCCGCTTGCGGTCTTCGTCCAGGCAGGACAGCAGCCTTACCTCCGTGGGCGACACCACCTGCACGATATACCGGCAGTCCTTAAAATCCCCGGAGCCTTTTATAAAATCCACAAGGCCGGACAGTGTGCCCATCTGCAGCGCTTCTGCCCTGATTTCCTCGTCAATACGTTTCATGGCTTTGTCACAGTAAAAATTGCCATTAACTGGCCTGACATGTGGTTCTGCCAGTTCCAGAATCCGGTTGATTGCTTCTTTTAACATGTTTTTTTTCTTCTCCTCTCTTACTCATTCATGGCTTTCCGCATGTCCAGGACCTTTCCGGTGCTGCTTTCTGCCGCCTGCACGCCTGTTTCCGGCTCCACAGGCTTTTCCGCAGCCCTTTCCGCTTCAGGCTCCATTGCCATGCCGCAGTCGTCAAGCGTGAGCTGCCCTTTAATCTGTCCCCTTGCATGCTCAATAAGCGATATGGTGCCGCTCTTAAAGTCCCTGCTGATAAAGAGCTGCGTGTCAATCCCTGTCTCGGGAGCCAGTTTTACCGCAGTCTTCACGCTTACCGCCACGTCCTCGCGGTCGTCCTCATTTGGTGCAAAAATAATACGTATGGATATTTCCCGCTTTTTCTTTGCCTCCGTGTTAATGTCCAGAATGTTGTCGGACACCTTTGCCAGCGCCCTGTCTATGTACTCCTGCACCCCGCCGCTGCACATGTTTGCCAGCGTCATTCTCTCCTTTGCCATCTTCTCACCCCCTTTCATTTCCAACTATCTCAAAAAATTTACAAGTTGGGATTCCGTTCAGTTATTTTTGCCTTTACCGCTTATGGCTTGTCCGCCTCCGGAAGCCTCCGTTTTCCCACACCGCCCACACGCCGCACAGTATGCCGGCAATGATTAAAAGCAACGAAGCCGCTATCCCACACTTGTCTACCGGCTCCAGCTCTGCCGTTCCGGCGAAGCCTGCCACACCAGCAAGAATCAGCAGGAAACTGGCATAGGTTAATATTTTATGTAACTGCATTACCTCAGGCACCCCCTGTTCTGCAGAGCTTCAAACACTTCCGTCTTTATCAGGAACTTTCCCCTGCATGATGTGCGTATGCACAGTTTTCCTGCATGCTTGCTATGGCACGCCCTTAGCAGGTATTCCCTCGGATAACCCATTTCCTGTAACTCGGAAATAGTCATTATTGGTTTTGGATATTCCATATGCCCTTCCTTTCCTGTTTTTTTGCCATGCCCTCTGTGCGGAACGCAGGATAGGGAGTACCTACGCCCGCTTATTCATAAATGGAAAATATATGTATGGGCGGCGCCTGTGTGCCGCGCAGAAAGTATGGCAGAATCCGCTTTCGCAATGAATATATTGACTTTAGCCCTCTATTTTACTAAACTATAAACATAATTAGGTTCGTAAATATTAAAATAGGGGGAATATCTCACATGTTT
>CAMWLB010000128.1 GCA_947174985.1 uncultured Lachnospiraceae bacterium
CTCTTCCTATATTGTCGTCCTTCGGAATTTCGTACATAATATCCAGCATAAACTCTTCGATAATAGAACGGAGCGCCCTTGCGCCGGTCTCGCGCTCCAACGCCTTCTCCGCGATAGCTTCCAGAGCCTCCTCCGAAAAATCAAGCTTCACCTCGTCCAGCTCAAGCAGCTTCTGATACTGCTTCAAAATAGCATTCTTCGGCTCCTTCAATATCTTCACCATCATCTCCTTAGTGAGTCCCTGCAGCGTGAAGATAATCGGCAGACGGCCTATAAACTCGGGAATCATGCCGAATTTCCTGATATCCTCAACCGTCACTTTGGCTATCAGGTTCTTATCTTTGTCAAAACGATCCTTGAGCTGTCCGTTAAAGCCCATGGAACTCTGCTTCGTCAGGCGCTCCTTGTTAATCAGCTCTAAATCAGGAAAAGCACCCCCGCAGATAAAAAGGATATTGCGGGTATTAATCGTCGCCAAAGGCACCATTGCATTTTTGCTGTTTGCGCCCACGGGTACCTCTACCTCCGCACCCTCTAAAAGCTTTAACATACCCTGCTGCACGGATTCACCGCTGACATCACGGGAATTATTGTTCTTCTTCTTTGCAATCTTGTCTATTTCATCAATAAAAATTATACCGCGCTCTGCCTTTTCCACATCATTGTCGGCAGCCGCTAACAGCTTGGACACCACGCTCTCAATATCGTCGCCGATATAACCTGCCTCTGTCAGAGAAGTTGCATCCGCAATGGCAAGCGGCACGTCCAAAAGCCGTGCAAGCGTCTTAACCAGATAGGTCTTGCCACATCCGGTCGGTCCAATCATCAGCATATTGGATTTTTCAATCTCAATTTCATCCATGGTATTGGTCGCAACGCGCTTGTAGTGATTATATACCGCCACGGAGATTGCCTTCTTTGCATGCTCCTGTCCCACCACATACTCATCAAGACTCGCTTTTATCTTATGGGGTGCCGGAATGTCACGGATATTGAAAACCGGCTGTGCCTCTTTTTCCTTCTCCTTTTTCTTTTTCAGACGCTGTTTGTTTGGAATACCGCCTTCACCCTGCAGATCGGCAATATTGACAAAGCTGATATTGGGAAAGCCTTTTCCCAAGTCCTGTCCAAAAGAAGGATTGTTCAAAAGTCCCTGATAGTCAAACTGACTTACCGTATCCATTGTCTTATGCATACAATCGTTGCATACCGTTATATTATTGGGAAGCTTGATCATTTTTCCCGTCTTACTCTCCGGACGCCTGCAGATGAAGCACACATCTTCATATTCCTTTTGCGGCTCATCCTGTTCATTCTTTTCGGAAGCTCCTCTTTCTGTCTCACTGCTGCCTTCCGCTTCCTTACCGCCAGCCGCCTTTACCTGCTCCTCCTCCGGATTTTCCTTATCTCCATCTGTGTATATATTATCGTAATCTGACATGTTCCCTCTCCTATTATCAAAATAAATATCTAGTCCTATATATTTTTACGTAAACTATTATATCGGATACATGGCGTATGTACAAGTGAAGTTTTTCTAAAAAAGAGGGGGATGAGTTGCGGCTGCAGAAATTGGGTTGCGGCAGGGGACGCCTGTACGGCAGTCTATTCCCAAGGAGCCGCGCTCTCGCTCGGAAAGAAGCGTAGCAGTACTAAGCTCGAAAATACCTCGCTAAGTACTGACGCTTCTTAACGGGCTCCTTCGGGAATAGACTGCCGTACAGGCTGCTACCTGGCAAACGCTTTATGCGGCGGCGTAAACGCGCCGCAACGTCGGCAGTGACAGTAAGCAGCAAAAGTGACGGCAGACGCAAGTTTGCGTAGGCAAAGTAGTCCATACAATACTGTGTTTCCACAAACTTGACTTGCTGCCTTTTTAGCGAAGCAAAAGCAAGGCGCACGGCGCCCCTTTGACGGCTTTCAGCCGGAAGAGGAGTTATATGCCTGTGCAGACCGTATAAAAACGCCGGCACTTAGGCGCTGTCTTTTAGCGCCTTATGTACCGCTGCGTTTTTATCCGAGCGAGAGCGCGTCTGCACAGGCATATAACTCCTCTTCCGGCGTGACTTGCCGCAATGCCCCCCTGCACCTTATTCAGCAAAGCGCAAATAAAACTGCCCCAAAGGCCTTTCCTTCCTTTTGGGGCAGTCATAATCACGACACCGGAAAGTGCGCTATGCGCCTTCCATCTATTTTTTTAGTCTTCCGTCGGTCTGCTTCCGAGTGTTACCTGCAGGACAACCTCTACATACTCGCCGTTTATGTTACGCATAACAACAATTTCCACAGTCTCGCCCGGCGCGTAATATTCCAGCGCTTCGCGCAGCTCCTCCGCTGTCAGAAGCTTTTCACCACCCAGCTTGATAATGATATCGCCAAGCAGCATACCGCCTTCGGCTGCCGGTGTTCCTTCCTCTACGCTGGACGCGATAACACCTTTGGGACTTCCGTACAACTCCGCCACATCAGCGGTAACGGTACGTGGTACGATACCAAGATATCCTGCCTCTGCCACCTTATTGCGTACTTCTTTTGTCATCAAATCCTCTAAAATCGGTTTTGCTGCGGAAATCGGAATCGCATAACACATTCCCTCCACCAGTGTGTCTCCTATCTTATTAGAATTGATACCAACCACTTCGCCATTTATATTGAGCAGCGCACCGCCGGAATTACCGGGATTGATCGCTGCATTTGTCTGAATGAAAGTGCCGATGGAACCATCCTCCAGCTCCACGTCACGGTTCAGTGCACTGACAATGCCATTTGTTACAGACTGCCCATAGCCCAGCGCGTTGCCGATAGCAACAACTGGCTCTCCGAGCTTTAAGCTGTCGGAATCTCCCATTTTGGCAATGGATATGGCATTTTGTGTTTCCTGACTCAAAGAAGTTTTGGGAACCGCAATAATGGCAAGATCCATATCTTCGTCCGTTCCTTTAATGACAGCCTCTACATCTGTGTCGTCCACAAAATGCACCATGAGCTTTTTTGCATCCTCAACCACATGGTAATTGGTTGCAATCAGAATCTCATTTTCATTTTCTCCCACAATAATACCGGAAACGCTTGCCTCGCCTTCACGCTCTCTCGGCTGCCCGAAATATGTGACCTGCTCCACGTAATTGTTTACAATGGAAACCATCGCAGGCATCGCGTCTTCCACCACCGCAGATACATCAAAATTGACTTTCGTAACGGCGCCTGCACTGACGGTATTGGCATCCGCTCCATTTTCCTTCAGAAGCTCCCGCAGTTCGTTGATTTCGCTGCGTGCATCCTGAATTTCATTGAGTGCGTCCTGAATCTCTTCCGGAATGTCATAGCTTGCCGCTTCTGTCCCTGCCGGCTGACGCTTCTCAAGCAATCCCGTTCCCTCGGCTACCGCCCATACGCCGATACCGGCGCTCAGCCCAAAGCACAGCCCAAAACTTACGCTCGCCAACACCTTGCGGAAGCCTGCACCTGCTTTATGCTCTTTTTTCTTCTGAGACTCCGGTGCCGGTGCTTCAGGCATTATCTGAACTGCCTGCACATCTGCCTGCGGCCTCTGGATTTCTCCAAAGCTCTGCTGCCTTCCGTCTGCATAAGGGCTGTTACCATTCGTATACTCATTATTCTCGTACATCACAACTACCTCTTTTCTTTCCAATGACAAGACCGCCTGTATCTGAAGCATGGTTTTAGTATACTGAACATTTGTGTACATTTTGTGATTAAATTATGATGTTTGTGTTAATTCAACCATACCACAGCATTATTCTACCGTAACTGACTTTGCAAGGTTTCTGGGCTTATCCACATCACAACCCTTCCCGACAGCTACATAATAGCCGAAAAGCTGCAGTGGAATAATGGCTAGAGAATTTGCAAAATAGGGATTCGTCTCCGGAATATAGGTCACATAATCTGCTGCTTTCTCTATCGCCTTGTTTCCCTCGCAGGTAATCGCCATAACAAACGCGCCCCTTGCCTTTACCTCCACCATATTGCTGATGGTCTTCTGGTAGAGCGCAGGCTGCGTGGAAACCGCCACAACGAGCGTGCCGTCTTCTATCAGGGAGATGGGGCCATGCTTTAATTCTCCCGCCGGATAGCTTTCCGAATGTACATAGGAGGTTTCCTTCAATTTCAGGGAACCTTCCAGCGAAATCGCATAATCGATACCCCTTCCGATAAAGAAAATATCCTTTGCCCCTACATACCGGTTGGCAAAACGTTGTATCTTTTCCTTTTGTCCCAGTAAAAGCTCTATCTGATTGGGAAGCTTCTTCAAATCTGCCAGAAGCGCTTCAAAAAGCGTATCGTTAATAGCGCCGCGCACCCTTCCCAGCTTCATGGCAAGCAGATATAGCGCCGCAAGCTGCGCGCTGTACGCTTTGGTCGTTGCCACCGCAATTTCCGGTCCCGCCCATGTGTACATCACGCTGTCCGCTTCCCTTGCAATACTGCTTCCTACTACATTCACAATGCCGAGCACCTTGAATCCTCTCGACTTTGCCTCCCGCAGAGCGGCAAGCGTATCAGCCGTCTCACCTGACTGGCTGATGACAATCACCATGGAATTCTCCTCCAGCACCGGATTCCGGTAGCGGAATTCAGAAGCCACATCTACCTCCACCGGTATTCGCACCAGTCCCTCCAGAATGTACTTTGCCGTCACGCCGGTATGATAAGCGGAACCACAGGCCACAATATGAATCCGCTTGACGCTTCTTAACTCCTCATCTGACATATTCAGCTCTTCGATTACAATTTCCCCGTTTTTGATGCGGGGTGAGAGTGTTTCCGCCACGGTTTTGGGCTGCTCATATATCTCCTTCAGCATAAAATGCTCATAGCCTTCTTTTTCCGCAGCATTGGCATCCCAGTCTATCGTGACAGCTTCTTTTTCAATATCTTCCTCATCAACACCATAGAAATTGAGCTGGTCTTTTTTTACCCTGACAACCTCCTGGTTGTTTACATAGTACACAGTACGGGTATATTTCAAAATTGCCGGAACATCGGATGCAATAAAGCAGCCCTTATCGCTCTTCCCGACAATCAGCGGACTGTCCTTGCGCACGGCATATATCTCATCTGGAAAATCTGCAAACATAATGCCTAAAGCATAAGACCCTTCAACACGGTGCAGCACCTTTGTAATTGCCTCCAGCGGATTTCCTTTGTAGTAATAATCCAACAGATGCGCCAGTACCTCCGTATCCGTGTCAGAAACAAACTGATAGCCCTTTCCTATCATTTTATTCTTCAGCGGAATATAATTTTCAATAATGCCATTGTGCACCACTGCTATCGTTCCGTCTTTATTAAAATGCGGATGAGAATTGACATCATTGGGAACACCATGCGTCGCCCATCTTGTATGACCGATGCCCACATACCCCGGCATGGTTTCGCCTCCATGGGTCAGGTTTTCCAGTACCTTTAACCGTCCGACTGCCTTTTGTATATTGATTTTCTCACCATCAAAAACTGCGATTCCCGCAGAATCATATCCTCTGTATTCCAATTTAGAAAGTCCGTCAAGTATAATCGGCGCTGCCTTCTCCGCTCCGATGTATCCGACTATTCCACACATTCTCCTCACCTGTCTGCCCCAGTTCTCGCTGAAGCCCTTTCTTTTTTCACAAATACATCTACCTCTAATGTATCACATTTGCGGTATGGGTGTAAAGGGATTTATCTCGCCAAAAGTTCTACTTGTTTTTCCGCAAGTGACGCCTGAACAGCGCCTTCGGGAATATGGCGCTGTTCAGGCTGTTCGCCGGCAAAAACTCGAACTGCAGTCCACCATTTCTACCAAACGCCCACAAGGGCGGGAGTAGCGCACTTTCGCCGCATTCAGCCGTCAGCGGAGCTATATGCCTGTGCAGACCGTATAAAAACGCCGGCACTTAGGCGCTGTCTTTTAGCGCCTTATGTACCGCTGCGTTTTTATCCGAGCGAGAGCGCGTCTGCACAGGCATATAGCTCCGCTGACGGCGTGACTTGCCGCACACCGCACCCTCGCGCCCTTCACCGCCCCCAATAGTATGGCGAATCCGTACACGCCATCACCACAAACCGCGGCAGCGCCCTATAATGCTTCCCCAAAAGATACCCCGCATACTTACAGGCGCACTGCATAAAAAAATGTGGCAGAAGCCGCTTCTTTTTACTCCTCCAAAGCCACCCAGCAGTCTCCTTCACCAGTTTTTTTCCTTCTTTTTCCGAGGGAACATCTTTGAAAATCTGCGGGTTGTCAGCCTGCGATACGCCCAAATCGAAATTGCGGCGAAACTGCTGCTTATTGGTGTAATTGTGGGAATGAATTACCTCAGCGTCCGCAGCATAAGCGATTCCATAGCCGCTTTTTACGGCGCCCGCGGCAAAAATCATATCTTCATTAAATATAGTACGCTTTACAAAACCACCCAGTTCATCATAAAGCTTTCTCTTGTAGGCGGCACATACATTGGAACAGAAAAAGGTCTTGATTCCCGTCTTATCCAAATCAGCAAGTGTCCTGACATGGGAACTTTCAGGATAGTTAAAGCTTCGCGTATACCGTTCTATGACGCCGCAGTCCGGCGCCGGAAGCTGTCTTGCATATGCCACGGCAACATTGTCCTGTGCAAGCGCTTTTAAAAGGTTCTCCAGCAGATGCGGATTTGCCGGCAGCGCATCCTGCGTCATCATGACAAAAACTTCCGCTTCCGACCTGCGCACCGCCATGCGCCTTGTCCCACCATGGTTAAACTCTTTTTGGGAAATATGATGTACACTCACTTTTTCTTTATATTTTTTCCAGAAATTACTACCGTATGTCAACTGTGTAAAATATTTTTCTTCCGTATTTATCAAAATAATCCGGTTTACTTTTACCGTCTGATTCAGCAGACTGTCTAAAAGGGAAAATAGTTCCCTGCCCGGTTTATATAATGGGATTATCACATCCATGGACATTTCCATTCCCTCCTCCATATCCTGACGCAAATCTGCATTTTCTGTTATCATGAATGAAAGGGAGCCACCCTCGCGGCTCCCTTGCTTCAGCGCTTATATGCTTATTTTAAATCTACATACTGCGATACAAAATCGTGAATAACATTGGAATACTCCACCACCTCGGGAGACGGCTGGTAATCCGTATCCTCAAACAGATACTCATGCAGCCACTTTACATTGTCCACTAAATCAATTCCGAATACGCAGCTTCCCTTTGCCCCAAGAATATCAGAGCCTCTCATATCCGCTTTCGGGAAACCTGCCTGGTCTACTATCTGGTATTTTGAAATATCTCCGAGCAATGCAATAATCTCATCTAAGCTAAAGGAGGTATATACATAAGGCGATACATCATTTGCAATCTTTACCAACGTCTGTAAATCCGCTTTTCTTGCCTGTTCTGCGATAGCCAGAATCACTTCACGCTGCGATGCGGCTCTTGCAAAATCGTTGCCTGACCTATAACGGATACGGCAGTATGCAGTAGCCTGCAGACCATTCAAAAGCTGATAACCGGTATTTTCCACAGGTGTCCACGCCACCTTCATATCCTCCGCCATGGTCTTCTGATAGTTGTTGATATGAAGAAGCTCTTCCTCATCCACATCAAGCCATACGCCGCCCAACGCATCGATGGTGGCTGCCAGACCGTCAAACCCTACCGTGACAAATTCCTTGATATCCAAATCCAAATTGGTATTCAGCATTTTGATTGCCTGCTCCGCTCCGCCGTAGCTATATGCTGAATTACACTTTCCATACTTATCGTTGCCGAGATTTAAATATGTATCCCGATAAACGCTCACAAGCTTAATATCGCCTGTTTCTTCATTGATGGAAGCAATAATGATACAGTCACTCAGAGTTCCTTTTGCAAGCTGTCCTGTTCTGGAATCCACGCCGAAAAGTACAATGTTTCTGTAAAGTTCCATGGTTTCATTTTCAGCCACCTGCGGATTTATCACAATATCCTGCTCATCAAAATCAACTGCAAACAACGGTCCCTTATTTCCCGTCGTATTATTGTCTGCCTTAGTTCCGAAATCCTTGAACAGCCACAATGCACCCAGCAGCACTGCCAGCACTAAAATTTCTACCGCAAAAATGATAAATTTGCTTTTTTTCTTTCCTTTTGCTTTCTGCGTCTGCTTTGCTG
>CAMWLB010000129.1 GCA_947174985.1 uncultured Lachnospiraceae bacterium
TTATTCCAGTTCAAGCCACACCTCTCCCGTCCTCATATCCACGTCAATATAATGCTTCTGATACCCGACCGTAAAACTGCCGTCCTCATTCAGCAGTTTCTCCTCCGGTATGTCCATGACAAAACACCAGACCGGCTTCGCCAGCACCCTGAGCCCGGGGGAATCATATGAATAAGATCCCAATTCCCTGACAGAATCATAATCCGGACAGAGCACATATTGCATTTCAATATCCGAAATTTCATAGACTACATACTCCGAAAAAAGCTGTTCCAGCATATGGGTGCAATTCGAAAGAGACAGCCAGCCGTCTTCCTCCTCCTCGGCGCTCTGCACCCGCAGGATTCCCGTTCCGTTCGTAAAAACATCAATGGAATTCCGGTTGCACATTCTGATAGAAATGGTGCTTCCTATATACTTCACTTCTAAGTATCCATGCACCACTGCCAGTCCCGTTCCGCCAAAAGAATCGTCCAGTGGAATCCCCCCCAGCAGCTTCTCCACATCAAAATCGTAAATATAATTATCCCCATACCGTCGAACCATAACCGTTTTTACGCGGTAGGTAAAATCTGGTTCCCATACCACCCAGTTTTGGTTCATCCACTCCTCTATATAAGTAACAGCTTCCTCTATACTCTCCTCCCCATCCATCAGCGTATAACTCTGCGACAGCGGCTCCCCCCTGTCCACATGCACAATGTCCACTACCTCAAAATTCCCATTAAACCCAATTTCATAACCGGACGGCTTAATCACCGAAACGAACCCGCAATCCTGAACTGCGCAGTACACCTTTTCTTCGTCACTGTCTATGACCACCGTTGCCTGATTCCTTATTTCACTGTAATCAGAAAATTCCAATGTTTCGGACAGCTCGTCACCCAAAAACATCCTGAGGATTTCCTCCGCATTTTCTGTGAAACCCGACTCCTGCACTATCTCAACCTGCTTATATATCGCTGTGGGAGAAATCGTGACAGTCTCCGGCAGTCGGAAATTTTCATATGTATCCTGCAAAGCTGCATCATATCCGGAAAACAAAGCTTCCCGGCTGACTGCTTTTTCCTCGGTTTCCTCCTGTGTAAAGCCCTCATATTCCGTCTGTTCCGACACCATGTTAAAATCCACAAACTCTTCTACCTGTGCCTGCTCTGTTTGCGCTTGTTCTGGTTTTTCCCCACATGCGGCAAGCAGACTTACCCCAATGACTCCTAATAGAATAAATCGTTTTTTTCTTTTCATGCTTTCCTATCCCCCTGCTTCTGTGCTGCCGCAGCAGTTTGTCTACACGTTACAGCAGCACAGTTCCAAATGTACAGTTTGACCCAAAAGTTATCCGTTTTTTAAGACCGGATATTAATTTACAACCGTTCCATATCCGGTATACGTATTGTAACTATCCGGTGTGGCTAACTGAACCGACACCATTGCCATTTTTCCCTTTTCAACAGACGCACTATAAGAACTGCCTGCCTGATTTAAGGATGCTGAACCGACACCGAATATTGTTGTGGAAACACTTGCTCCATTTGTAGTATTCTGTGTACAGGTTACTGTTACTGTTGTTGAATCTGCTGTAAATCCATAGGTTACCTCCTTCACCCAGCTTGAGTCCGGCACATTTGACAACTGACGTAATGCATAACTCTTATTGCATCCAATCTCCATCGCATATACTCCTATTGAAGCAGCCAGCAGCAGAACAACAGCCAGCGCACTGCCAATGATTCTTTTTTGTATTCTCCTCATGCTTACTCCTATCCGCCCGCTCCGTCGGGCATTCATTTTTAGAAGGTCGAAAGTTTTGACTTCACGCCTTCCTGCCATCGGGTTACTTTCCGACAGCATGCCATTTACGCAGGCTGTCGGAAATGCTTTTATCCGCCTTATATTCCAAACACCACTGTACATTTTCAGGGGGCAGACTTTGAGCACTCCTCATCTGCATACTACAAAAGCGCTGTTTTTTTCCATAGCGAATGACGCAAAAGGTAATAAAACTTATTTTCCTCTTATTCCAGTTCAAGCCACACCTCTCCCGTCCTCATATCCACGTCAATATAATGCTTCTGATATCCGGCCGTAAAGCTGCCATCTTCATTCAGCAGTTTTTCCTCCGGTATGTCCATGACAAAACACCAGACCGGCTTCGCCAGCAGCCTGAGCCCGGGATGCATGTAAGTATAATGCTTCACCTCCTCATTTATAGAGGCATAATCCATACAGAGCACATACTGCATTTCTATATCCAAAATTTCATAGACTACATATTCCGAAAAAAGCTGCTCCAGCATATGGGCACAATCCGAGAGGGACAACCAGCCATCTTCTTCCTCCTCTACACTCTGTACCCTTAAGATTCCTGTTAAGTTAGAAAAAACATCAATAGAATTCCGATTGCACATTCGAATATAGATAGCGCTTCCAACATATTTTAACTGCAGATTTCCATATGTATCCATTTCCATACCCGTGTATCCAATATCATCATCTAACGGAATTCCATCAAAGAACTTTTCCACATAAAAATCGTAGATATAATTATCTTTATACCGTCTAACCTCCACTGTTTTTACGCTGTAAGTAAAATCAGGTTCCCACATTATCCAGTTTTGGTTCATCCATTTTTCTATATAACTAACAGCTTCCTGTATACTCTCCTCTCCATCCAGCAATGCATAACTCTGTGACAGCGGCTCTCCTCTGTCTACATGCACAATGTCCACTACTTCGAAATTTCCATTAAACCTAATTTCATAACCGGATGGCTTAACCACCGAGACAAACCCGCAATCCATAACTGCGCAATATACCTTTTCTTCTTCACTGTCCATAATCCACGTCGCCTGCCCCATCGTTTCGATGTCATCAAATGCCGGCTCTTCCGTCGTCGCATCACCTAAAAACCATCGAAAAATTTCCTCTGCATTTTCTGTAAAATCCGACTCCCGTACTATTTCAACCTGCTTATATAGCGTTGCAGGAGAAATCGTAACAGACTCAGGCAGCCGGAAATTTTCATATGTATCCTGCAAAACCGTATCATGTCCGGAAAACAAAGCTTCCCAGCTGACTGCTTTTTCCGCAATTTCCTCCTGCGTAAAGCCCTCATATTCCGTCTGTTCTGACACCCAACTGAAATCAAAATCCTCTTCTGCCTGTGTCTGCTCTACCTGCGCCTGTTCTGTTTCTTTCCCACACGCGGCAAGCAGGCTTAGCCCCATGATACCTGATACAATAAGTCGCTTTTTTCTTTTCATGCTTTTCCATCCCCATTTCCGTGCTGCCGCAGCAGCTTATCTACACGTTACGGCAGCACAGTTCCAAATGCACAGTTTAATTAAAATATAATCATCAAACCCAAAGTTTAATTTTTAATGGTACCATAACCAGTGTATGTATTATAACTGTCTGGTGTATACAAATTAACAATTACCACGGTTCGGACTCCATCAGCAACTGTCTTAGTATAAGTAGTTCCTTTCTGGTTCAATATTGCCACGCCATCAGAAATGCCTACAATAACATTTGCCCCACTCGTAGTATCCTGTGTACAGGTTGCTGTCACCGTCGTAGAATTAGCTACAAAGTTATAGGTTACCTGCTTCACCCAGCTTGAATCCGGCACATTTGACAACTGGCGTAGTGCATAACTTTCATTGCATCCAACCCCTGCCGCATATACTCCTATTGAAACAGCCAGTAGCAAAACAACAGCCAGCGCACTGCCAATGATTCTTTTTTGTATTCTCCTCATGCTTACTCCTATCCGCCCGCTCCGGCGAGCATTCGTTTTTAGAAGGTCGAAGGTTTGACTTCACGCCTCCCTGACATCGGGTTACTTTCAAACAGCCTGCTATTTCGCAGGCTGTCAGAAATGCTTTTATCCGCCTCATATCCCAATACCACTGTACATTTTCAAGGGGGGAGATAAACTTAGCGTATTCTTTATCTGTATACAACAAAAGCGCTGTTGCTACAATAGCAAACAGCGCAAAAAACATAAAAATTATGCTGCATTTACTCTAACACAAATCCCTCTGTCGAAACCTCCGCCTCCAGCACACTCGTTCCGGTAAGCTTACAACTCCTTGCGTCCGGTCCATGGCCGCCCACAAAAATGCGGCAGCAGCCTTTATGGACAAGCAGCCTTGCTTCCTCATCATACAGAGCAAATGCTTCCGCCGGCAGATGGAAGCAGACTTCCTTTTCCTCCTCCGGTTTTAAGCTACATTTACAGATTCCTTTGAGTTGTGCGTTGGGTACATTGACCGCGCCGTCCTCCGGCAGCGCTTTCACATATACCTGCACGGTTTCCGTGCCTTCCACAAGACCTGTATTTTTCAAAGTCAGCCTGATATCCACGCCTTCCTTTGTCACCCTGTCAGTCGAGAGAGATAAGTTTCCGTAGGAAAACTCCGTGTAGGACAAGCCGTACCCAAATGGATATAACGCTTCGTTCTGCATATAGCGGTAGGTTCTTCCTGCCATGGCGTAATCCGTAAATTCCGGCAGTTCCTCCGTTGTCCGGTAAAAGGTAACGGGCAGTCTGCCCTCCGGATTTTTGTCCCCGAATAATACGCGTGCAATCGCCCTGCCGCCCTGCGCACCGGGATACCAACCCTGTAATATAGCGGGAATATGCTCATCCGCCCAGCCTACAGCCAGCGCACTTCCCGAGAGCAGCACAAGCACAACCGGCTTGCCGCTGGCATGGATGGTCTCCAGAATCTCCTGCTGCAGACCCGGCAGAGAAAGGTTAGGCTTGTCACCGCTGGCAAACTCATTGCCCTCGTCGCCCTCTTCGCCCTCCAGTCCGGCGTCAAGCCCCATGCAGGCAATCACCAAATCACTCAGTTCACAAATTTCTTTGACCTCGGAAATTCTCTCATTGCCCTGGCTTAAGCCCGTCACCTTCTCTTTACAGAGGTGGCAGCCCTCCGAGGCAAGCACCCTTACTTCATCACCCAGATAATCCTGAATTCCTTCCAGTACGGTGATATAGCGCGACGCCGTTCCTTCGTAATTGCCAATCAGCGCCTTGCGGTTGTTGGCATTCGGTCCGATAACGCCGATGGTTTTATATTTTTTCTTATCAAGTGGCAGCAGGTGGTTTTCATTTTTTAACAGCACCACACATTTTTCCGCCGCCTCTTCGTTCAGACGGCGCATATCGGGAGAATCCACCACCGTATAGGGGATTTCATCAAATGGGGTAGGCTCCTGCTCCTCCATTACCCCGAGCTTCATGCGGGTCGTAAACAGGTTGACCAGCGCATCGTCCAGGCGCTTCTCGTCCACCCTGCCGTCCTGCACGCCCATCAGCAGATAGGCAAACAAATCCCCACAGTTTAAGTCACATCCATTGTTCATCGCCATGGCAGCAGATTCCACCGGTGTCTGCGTCACACCGTGACCACTGTGAAAATCACGGATAGCCCAGCAGTCGGACACCACATGTCCCGCAAAGCCCCACTGCTCTCTGAGAATATCGATTAACAGTTCTCTGTTACCGCAGCATGGCATGCCATTCGTCCTGTTATAAGCGCCCATAACAGCCTCTACATGCCCTTCCGTCACACACGCCTTAAATGCCGGCAGATAGGTTTCATACAAATCCTGCCTGCTCACCTTTGCGTCAAATTGATGGCGCAAGTCCTCCGGCCCGCTGTGCACCGCAAAATGCTTGGCACATGCTGCCGCCTTTAAATAGGTTTCATCATGCCCCTGCAGTCCTTTGACAAACCGGACGCCCAGCCGTGAGGTCAGATAGGGGTCTTCCCCGAAGGTTTCATGTCCCCTGCCCCAGCGCGGGTCCCTGAAGATATTAACATTGGGCGCCCAAAAAGTCAGCCCCTTATAAATATCCCTGTCATCATATTTCTGCTGCATATTAAATTTTGCCCTGCCCTCCGTAGAGATGGCATCCGCAACCTGTTCCACAAAGTCCTCGTCAAAGGTTGCCGCCAGTGCGATTGCCTGCGGAAACACCGTGGCAACGCCTGCCCTGGCAACCCCATGGAGCGCCTCATTCCACCAGTTGTATGCCGGAATTCCCAGCCGCTCTATCGCCGGCGCCCTGTGCAGGGTCTGCGACACCTTTTCTTCCAGCGTCATTTTCGCCACAAGTGCCTTGGCGCGCTCTCTGTATTCTGAAAGCTTCTCTCTATTTTCCACGATATCCATAGTCAAACCTATCCTTCCTGCTGCCGCCATGCCCACGCAGACCGTATTTTACCCAAGAAACGCTTAAATCAGCGTTTCCCTATCTACACTCTGAAACAGCTTCCGCCCACGAACTCCCTGCAGATGGAATTGTTAGGTAGACTCTCGCTGCTCACACCTAAAAAGTAATCCAAAAATTTTAACAGTCTTCTTGCTTCATAATATTCCGGCTCGCCCTTGCTGATATGGAAAAGCAGAGGCTCCGCAAACTGCTTTAACACGGCAAGCTCATAGATAAGCGCCGAATTGAACATGGCATCCGCACTCTCCTGGAACGGAAAAATATTTTCTTCTTCTCCTCTTCTGACGGAAGGCCACATCTGGATTGTTCTTTTGGCGTCCGATCCTCTGGTTCTGGCATCGCGCACAATTCTTCGCAGCAGCCTCACATCGGTGGTTGGTATCCGGTTGTGCGCGTCTATATTCAGGCTGGTCAGTGCACTGATATAGATTTTATACTTGCTCTCGTCGGGAAGCGCATAGGAAGTCTTTCCGTTCAGCCCATGAATGCCTTCTATCACCAGAATGTCCTCTGCTCCAAGCTTCATCGTATTGCCCTTGTATTCCCGCTTTCCTGTCTTAAAGTTAAAGGTCGGCATTTCAACAGTCTCTCCGGCCAGAAGCCTGCTCATATCCTGATTAAAAAGCTCTACGTCAATCGCCTCTAAACATTCGAAATTATAGTCGCCGTTTTCATCCCTGGGTGTCCGTTCCCTGTCCACAAAATAGTCGTCCAGCGCAATTGGATGTGGTGTCATGCCCTGTGTGCGGAGCTGTATGGAAAGCCTGTGTGAAAAACTGGTCTTGCCCGATGATGAGGGACCTGCGATCATAATAAATTTAACATTCCCGCGTCTTACGATTTCTTTAGCAATCTCGCCGATTTTCCGCTCCTGCTCTGCCTCCTGCACCAAAACCATATCGCTGATATTTCCCGCACATATTTCGTCGTTCAATTCCCCGACAGTTGTGATATTTACCTTCTCTCCCCACTTCTTTGCCTCCTGAAGCGTTTCAAACAGCAAACTGCTTTCCGGTGCTTTCGGCACGCAGCAAGGGTTTTTCATATCGGGGAGAAGAAGCATCATGCCCTCTCCATAAGGAACAAGGTCAAAATATTTTACATATCCCGCATGGGGCATCATATAGCCGTAGTAATAGTCAAAATACCCCTCCATCTCGTAAACATTGACGGTAGAGCTCCTTCTGTATTTGAACACCTTCTCCTTATCTGTCATTCCTTTTTCCCGAAATAAATCCATGGCATCGTCAAGGGTATAAGATTTTTTTATCATGGGCATCTTTGACTCGGAAAGCTCCTGCATCCGCTTTTTCAGCCTGTCCACCAGTTCTTCCGTCACATGCAGGACGCCTGTGGAAACATAATAACCACTTCCCACGGTGAATTGAAATTTGCAGCCCTGTGCAAACTCCGCCCCTGCTGTATCAAATATCGACTTTAGCAGCATCATTTTCGCGGTACGCATGTAAGTCCTGTTTCCCACTGCATCCTTCCATGTAAAAAATTCCAACTTGCCACTTCTGTCCGCCCGTTTAAACAGCTCCCTTATCTTGCCATTTACCGCCACAACCGCAATCTGGTTGTCATAAGCAGGCTGATACTCCTTTACAATTTCTTCATAAGTGGTTCCCTTCGGATACTGCTTTTCCTTCCCTTCGATTGTCAATGTAATCATCTTCCCAATACCTCCCATGTATTTTTATACTACTGTGTAAGGACTCTTCTCTTCTGCTGCAAAAACGGTAAGCTCCGGCAGCTTATTCTTAAAATAATCCTGCATATACGGCACAAAAAGCTTTTCCAGACCGTAATGCCCCGCATCAATCACCGA
>CAMWLB010000130.1 GCA_947174985.1 uncultured Lachnospiraceae bacterium
CGGTACTAATGCACCAAAATACGGTGCATAAGTGCCGGCGACTTTGCCAAGGCCCTGAAGACTATCCTATGCCATGCCATCTCCCACTGTGTATTGGTAAGCCCTATATATGAAAAAGCTCTATACATTTGGGAAACTCTATATATTGGAAAGCCTTATGTATAGGAAAGCTATAGCAGGCTGAACTGTTACCATTTTTAGGCAAGGTGAAACTTGCCGGATTGTTGATAAAAAGGAGCTGACCGAAACCATGAAAAGAAAGGAGGATTCCGTGTCGGAGAAAAGCATAAAGAAACCTTCCGTGGATGAATACTATGTGCGCCCACAGGCGGCATGGGTGCAGATGAAAGCTGCAAGGAATACCGGGCAGACCGTATATATCTATGGCACAACGGGAACTGGAAAGACCTCCTTTGTGGCGGACTTCTTTGGCAGAAAACAATACTGCTATCTATCTGTGTCTGATACGAACATTGCTAAGATGTTGGAAATTGCGGGAAAGGAAACGGATATGGCTTATGAAAAAGCGCATGGGCAGAAAATCCTTGTGATAGATGATTTGTATTTACTGGAAACCCAGGAGGATAGAACTGCCTGTGAGCGGATGATCGATGAGCTGAGCGGCAGAAAGGATGTATGGTTGATTCTAATCTCCAGAGCCCCGGTTCCTAAATGGCTGAAAGCTGTCTGCCTCCGACATATTTTTGTGACAATTGGGGAAGATGCGCTGTGCCTGACAGAAAAGGAACAGGAGGACTATTTTGAGGCATGGGAGTTATCCCCTACGGAAGCAGCATGTAAAAGAATACGCAAGCTGGGATATGGGAATCCGCTGTTCCTTCGGACTGTATCCATGAGGCTGAAAGAAATACCGGAGACGGAAGCCATAAGGGACAGGGCAGGCGCAGAGCTTGACGCCATTGAGAAGTCCAGAAAGGATATATGGGATTATCTCGAAACCTATGTGTATGACCAGTGGGGCGTGGAACTGCAGGAATTTCTGGCAGCGGTATCCATTGTAGAGCAGTTTGACTTATCCCTTGCACAGCAAATCACAAAGAAAAAAGATGCAGGAAGACTGATTCAGCAGGCACAGGAGACAGGAAATTTTCTGATTGAGGTTCGGAAAAACGAACAGAGCATTTATGAGCTTAGAACTCCCATGAAATACTCCATGCACCGCTGGCTCCAGGCGAGATATTCGCAGGATTATATAAACGAGCTGTATTATAGTGCGGGAAACAGCTACGAGATGGAAGGGAATGTGCTAAAGGCGCTTCGGATGTACGAAATGTGCCATAATGAGGCGGGGATTTCCCGGATACTGACCTGGAACATGAGGAGAAATCCGGCATCCGGGGACTATTTTGAACTGAAACATTACTATCTTGCGCTTCCTGAGGAAGAGATCAAGAAAAGCGTGGAGCTGATGGCAGGCATGAGCATGTTGCAGTCTATGCTTTTAAATGAAGAGGAGAGCGAACGTTGGTATCGGGAACTTGCTGCCTGTGCAAAAGAAAAGACAGGCGGTATGAAAAGGGCGGCAGAAAGCAGACTTTTATATCTGGATATTGGTCTGCCCCACAGAGGAATCATTCGGATGACAGACCTGTTAAAGCATGCGGGAGTCCTTTTGACGGAGAGAAAGACGGTTCTGCCGGAATTTTCCGTTACCAGCAACCTGCCCTCTATGATGAATGGGGGGAAAGATTTCTGTGAATGGAGCAGGAGGGACAGAGAGCTGGCAAAGAGTATTGGGAAGATTGTGCCACTTGTGCTTGGCAAGTATGGGAAAGGTCTGGTAAATCTTGCCCTTGCAGAGAGTTTTTTTGAAAAGGGCGGGGATGATTATGAGGTGGCAAGCCTTGCAGGAAAGGGAAGGATGCAGGCGGAAAGCGGAGGAAAACCGGAGCAGGTTTTTGTAGCAGTTGGAATTTTGGCAAAGCTATCCATATTGAATGACCGTATGGAGGATGCCGTGGATATGCTGGAGAGCTTCCGTCAGATAGCAGAGCAGGAAGCACCAAAGCTTTTGCCAAATATCCGTACTATGTTTGCAAGAATGGATCTGTATGCAGGCAGGACCAGTGAGGCATATCAGTGGCTTTTAGAAGCGCCGGATGAGAATGCAGAGTTTAAGACGATGGAACGGTATCGTTATCTGACAAAAGTACGGGTGTACCTGACAGCCGGACGGAAGGAAAAAGCATTGCTGTTACTGGATAAGATGCGCTTTTACGCAGAGAAAATGCACCGGACCTATATAGAGATAGAAGTGTTGCTATTGACCGCAATCACCCGGTACCGCATGGGGAGGGACGGCTGGCAGGATATCCTGCAGGAAGCGGTGGCAAAAGCGGAAGATTATCATTTTGTGCGGATTCTCACAAGGGAAGGCGCAGCGCTGTGGGAACTTTTGAAAGCCGATACGGTTACATGGCAGGATCAGGCATTCAGGGAACAGGTCATGACGGAATGTGAACGGATGGCGGACTTTTATCCGGCTTATCTGAAAGAAAAGCAGGAGGGAGATGTGTTCCTGACTGACAAGGCACTGAAAATCCTGCGGCTGCAGGCGGAAGGACTGTCGGTGGAAAAGATTGCAGGGCAGCTTGGGCTGTCGAAGGCAGGAGTAAAATATTACAATCAGGAAACCTACAAAAAGTTAGGCGTTAATAACAAAGCTGCCGCAGTGGCAGAAGCAAGAAGCAGAAGGCTTTTGTAGAGAATCTGGAAAATGTATAAACAAGAGATAAGAAAGTATGTAGAAATGGAGTGATAATTATGAAAGAGTGGAGAAAGAAGGCCAAGCGGATACTGGTGCTGTTACTTACCGCAGCATTGATTGGAAATACAGTGGATTTTCCGGTATTTGCCGTGTCTGCGGCAAAGAACCGGGAAACGGGATTTTGCAGGCATCACCAGTCGCATACAGTGGAGTGTGGCTATTCGGAGGAAGATAATATGCCCTGCGAGTATGAGTGCTGCATCTGTCCCATGGAGGACTTGATCGACGCCCTGCCTGATGAAGTTACAGAGGACAACCGGGCGGAGGTGGAGGCACAGCTCCAGGAGATTCTGGACCTCTACCGGGAACTGACCTGGGAGGAACAGGAGCAGATCGACATGACGCTCTGCTGGGACCTGCAAGCGGCGCTGGACGCGGCCAACGCGCCCGCACCCATCGACGAGCCAACCGAGGGAGCGGTGGCGCAGGTGGAAATAGCCGGTAATATCACCTACCACAACACCATTGAGGAGGCATGGACGGCGGCGAATGGGAATACCGCAACGATCACCCTGCTGGCGGATGTGACGGCCAACGACACACTGACCGTAGACAATGGCAGTACAATCACCTTTGAGGGCGGGGACTATACCCTGACCAGTGGGCAACAAATCGCAATCCAGGTCAATGGTACGTTCAAACTTGTAAGCGGTACGATTAAATCCACTTACTCCAACTTAAACGCCAGAGGCATAATTGTGAACGGTACGCTGGAGATGACAGGCGGTGCGGTTACCACGAGCAACAGTCGAACATCTGGCTCAAGGGCCGTGCACACCGATTCAAACAGCAGTATTACCATTTCCGGCGGGAAAATTTTTGGAGTTCGTGGCATCAGTACGGCTGGCGGCACAGTCACAATCCAAAACGGGGAGATTTCCGGCAGTACGGCCGCAGTGGACATCGATGGTGGCACCGTGACGATTGAAGGAGGAACCTTCACCAGCTCCGGCTCCTATGGAATGAGTATTGAAAGTGGCACGGTTGTCCTTCGCGGCGGCACTTTCACGGGTGGGAGCTACGCAATCCAAAGTAATAATAATGTCTCCACCTTGCTGGACACAACGAAACCCTATGTCTATTTTGACGCGAACGGCCAGCCGGTGGCCTTGGAGGATGGTCAAACCACATTGCCCGACGGCACTTACACGGTGGGGGAGTGTACCCATCTGGGAGCCCTCAAAGACCTGGGTAACGGCACCCACGGCGGCGACTGCCCCTATTGCGGAACAGAATTTGAGGCTGCACCCCACATCCTTGGCGCAGACAAGAAGTGCGAGGGCTGCAACACGCCGCTTGTGGCATCGGTAAAAATTGACAGCGACATCACTTACTACGGCGGCATCGGCCCGGCCTGGACGGCGGCGAGGAACGCTGAATCCGCCACCGTCACCTTGCTGGATGATGCGATGGCAAGCTATATGATGGTCGCCGGAGGCGACGATATCACCTTTGACGGCGGGGAGTTTACCCTTACCGGACCGTCCAATAATAATAAATTTATTGATATCTCCGGCGGTAAACTGACCGTCACCGGTGGCACGTTGAAAACCGGGGAAAACACTTCCGGGCATCTATCTGCCGATATAATTATTAGTGGCGGAGAGCTTGTGGTCACAGGCGGCAGTCTGGAAGCGGGAACGGACTGCGTTGGGCTATCTGTTATGGGAAATGCCCCAGTAGTCAAACTCAGCGGCGGCACGTTCCACGGCATAGGGATGAATACTGATACTGTGGGCCGCCTCCTGCTGAACTACGGCAGTACAAATGCCACAGAGAAGCACTACGCCTATTATCAGGGCGACGAGCCTGTCGATCTGACCAAATTGGAAAGACAATACGTCCTGACCGACACGGTCACGGTGCAGGAGTGCGAACACGAAGGGGTCACCCCCACCGCCAACAGCGACGGCACCCACAGCCTGAAATGCCCTTATTGCGGCTATACCGGGCCGGAGGAGGACTGCTCCTACGGCACCGAGTACCAGCACGACGATACCAACCACACCCAGACCTGCGTGCTCTGTGGATATGAAAAGGTGGAAGCACATACAATCAACAAAATCACCGCAGACGTGACCGACAATGTCATAACTGTGAGTGAAAAGTGTGAAACTTGCGGATATAGTGATGGAACAACATTGGGCACAGTGACCCTCCATATTCCCGAAGGACTGACTTACGGAGCAACGAAGGAGAAAACAGTAACATGGGAAACGAATCTGTGGCTGTCCGAGAATATGCTGGAAATCAGAATGGATAATGGACCTCAGAGTTTGTACGAGGAGTCATACCCCCTGCCAGAGTTGACTGCAGGGGAGCATACTCTGGAAGTTACTATAAATCTTACTGTGGACATAAAAAATCCTAAATATGCAATGTGTGTCATCCCCCTCATCGTCGCTCCAGCCCCGCTGACCGGGGAGATGGTGGAGCTGTCCGGCGAATCGTATACTTACGACACAACAGAGCACAAGCCCGTTGTTACCGTTGGCGATTTGGCAGAGGGTACCGATTATGAGGTTGCTTACAGCACAGCCGACTTTACCAATGCCGGAACCCACACGGTAACCGTCACTGGCAAGGGGAACTATACGGGGACAGTGGAAAAGACTTACACCATCGCAAAAGCAGTGCCGTATATCGCAGAGCCGCCCGAAGCGGCACAAATCACCTATGGGGATACACTGGATACTTCTGTTCTCACAGGTGGCACGGTACAGTATAGTGACTCAGACAGCACTGGGGTTACGGGCAGCTTCGCATGGAAGGATGGAGCCCTGAAGCCTGCTGTATCAGACAGCGGCAGTACAGAGTACACCGTGGTATTCAATCCTTCAGACAGCACAAATTGCAGCAGTGTGGAAACGAAGATCACACTGACAGTACAACAGGCGGAGAATGCGCCGGATATGCCGTCTGGCACCATGAACGTGGCGAATAGCTGTGAAAAGATAGGAGATGTGAAGCTTCCGTCCGGCTGGCAGTGGAAGGATATAGATAAGGACACCATCCTTGAAAGCGGCATCCCAGCCACAGCAACGGCAGTCTATACTGGAGCAGATAAGGACAATTATAAAAATGTGACAGTAACCGTGAAAATTGTAAGAGCGGGCAGCACAGAAAAACCGGTATCCTTGACGGAGGTAAAGATTAAGGGCATGGCCTCAGAAACAAAGAAGCAGCTTACCGTAAGCTGGGACAAGGTGGAAGGGGCAGATGGGTACGAAGTCATCTATGCGTCGAACAAATCCTTTACGAAGAACAAAGTGACAAAGAAAACTACAAAGACATCTCTGACTTTAAAGAAGTTGAACGAAAAAAAGACATGGTATGTAAAAGTACGGGCATATGCCAAAAAGGGTACAAAAACATACACTGGAAAATATAGCACAGCACGCTATATCAAGCTGTCCCAAAGGCCTGCAAATGTGAAAAAGGTAACAGTAAAGCCAGGCACGAAGAAATTAAGTGTCACGGCAGGCTCTGTGAAAGGTGCAACAGGATATGAAATCGTGGTTTCTACTGACAAAGCAGGAAAGAAAACCGTGGCAAGTAAAAAAGCGGCAAAAGGCAAGGCTTCCTTTACAAAGCTTGGAAAAAAGAAGACATATTATGTCACGGTCAGGGCATATAAAAAGACGAAAAGCGGCGGTTATTTGTACAGTGGGAAAAAGGTAATAAAAGTAAAAACCAGATAAGGCAATAAAAACAAGGTGGTTGGCACATTTGAGGCAAACCACCTTGTTTTTTAATAAACTTACTTTATTTTAATGACAGTGATAAAGACCAACATTATGTATGGGGAACTATTCCTGACCGTTCCAGCAGTAAGTGCAGAGTTTGCATGGTTCAATTCCTACAGCCTCCAGCATGTCATCTAAACGATTAAATCTTAAGGAAGTAAAGTTCAGCTCCTTGCGGATTTCTTCTATCATCTGTTCATATTTTTCGGATTCGGGATCGGCATATTCTTTTAATACTTCTTCCGATACATTATCGCCCTCTAACCGGGCAATGACACGTCTTGCAATCAAATCCATCTCTGAATTGGAACGGGAAAAGTTCAAGTACTTGCAGCCGTATAAAAGAGGAGGACAGGCAGGACGGATATGTACTTCCTTAGCACCGCTTTGATATAAAAATTCCGTGGTTTCCCTTAACTGGGTGCCTCTTACAATGGAATCGTCGATTAAAAGCAGCTTTTTGTCTTTAATTAAATCATGGACAGGAAGCATTTTCATTTTTGCAATCAGATTTCGCTGGGTCTGAATAGTAGGCATAAAAGAACGGGGCCAGGTAGGGGTATATTTAATAAAGGGTCTGGAAAATGGAATTCCCGACTGGTTCGCATAGCCTACCGCATGGGCAGTTCCGGAATCCGGCACCCCGGCAACGATATCCGGTACAACATTGTCTCTTTGCGCCATTTTTGCACCACAGTCATAACGCATCTGTTCCACACTGACACCCTCATAGGAGCTGGAAGGGTATCCATAATATACCCAGAGAAAGGTACAGATTTTCATATCTTTTCCGGGAGCCAGCAGAGTCTTGACACCTTCCGGTGTGATAATAGCAATTTCTCCGGGACCAAGCTCCCTGTCATTTTCATAGCCTAGATTTAAATAGGCAAAGCTTTCAAATGCAGCACAGTATGCACCATCCTTTTTGCCTGTTACTAAAGGGGTGCGACCCATTTTATCCCGGGCTGCATAAATTCCCTTTTCTGTCAGTACCATAAGAGTCAGGGAACCGTCTATCATTTCCTGGGCAAAATGAATGCCCTCTATGAAATTTTCTTTTTGATTGATAAGGGCAGCGGTCAGTTCGGTAGGATTGATATCCCCGCCGCTCATTTCCAGAAAGTGTGAGTTGCCCTTTGTAAATACTTCCTCTACAATTTCATTGCTGTTGTTGATTTTCCCAACAGTAGTAATGGCATAAGTGCCGTGATGGGAACGGACGATCAAAGGCTGGGGTTCATAGTCGGAAATACAGCCAATGCCAAAATGTCCTTTCATTTCCTGCATATCTTTATCAAATTTTGTGCGGAAAGGAGCGTTTTCAATGTTGTGAATGGCACGGTCAAATCCATTTTCGCCAAATACCGCCATGCCGCCTCTCCTTGTACCAAGATGGGAATGATAGTCTGTCCCAAAAAATAAATCAAATAAGCAGTCTTCTTTTGAAGCTACACCAAAAAATCCACCCATATTTTTGTCTCCCTTGTATTGTTTCTATGGATGTCTCTTATAACAATCTGACGCTGCCGACGAAT
>CAMWLB010000131.1 GCA_947174985.1 uncultured Lachnospiraceae bacterium
CCTAATGGCTGATGAATCATGATTTCCGCGGTGGGAAGTGCCATCCTCTTGCCCTTGGTGCCGCCTGCAAGCAGAAATGCACCCATGCTCGCCGCCATACCGATACAGATGGTAGACACGTCGCATTTGATAAAACGCATGGTATCATAAATTGCCAGTCCTGCCGTTACGGAACCGCCGGGGCTGTTAATGTAGAGATTGATATCCTTTTCGGGATCCTCCGCTTCCAGAAACAGAAGCTGCGCCACCACAAGGCTTGCCGTGGTTTCATTTACTTCTTCACCCAGAAAAATAATTCTCTCTTTTAAAAGTCTGGAGTAAATATCGTAAGAACGCTCGCCCCTGCTGGTCTGCTCTATGACATAAGGTACTAAACTCATAAAAAATCCTCCGTTTTACATTGTTGTTTTCTTCATAATAGCCCACTGCGTAAAGACTTGCAATCTTAAACAGAGGATTTAAGAAAAACTTAATCCTCCGTTTAGAAGCAGCTTATCTGCTATGAACTATTCTTCGGCAGCCTCTGCCTTTTTCGCCTTAGCTGCTTTTCCTTCCTTTGCATTCTCCACAAGGAAATCTACCGCTTTTCTGATTGCCAGATCCTCAAGCACCTGCTTTCTGCCTCTCTCGCCCAGCATATCCTTGATTTTGTCCGGCTCCATCTGGTATTTTTCAGCCATATCCTTAATTTCTGCTTCAAACTCTGCATCGTCAGCCGCCAGATTTTCTTCCTTTGCAACTGCTTCCAGTACCAGTCTGGACTGGATTCTCTTAAGTGCCTGCGGCTTTGCCTGCTCTAAGAGCATCTGCGGGTTGGTTCCGGTAAACTGCATGTACTGCTCCATGGTAAGACCCTGCATCTGCATTCTCTGTGCAAACTCATCCACCATCTGTCTCTGCTCCGTTTCCAGCATGGCGTCGGGAATCTCCATCTTGGCATCTTCCACTACAGCCTCAATCACTGCCTCTTCCTTTGCGCTCTTTGCCGCATCCGCTTTCTGCTGTGTCAGGGTCTTCTTTACATCCTCCCTGTACTCTGCAAGCGTGTCAAAGGTGGAAACCTCGCTTGCAAACTCGTCATCTAATTCCGGAAGCTCTTTCTCCTTAATTTCCTTTACAGTGCATTTGAATACAGCTGCCTTGCCCGCCAAATCTGCAGAGTGGTAATCCTCAGGGAACGTCACGTTCACTTCGGTCTCCTTACCGATTTCCGCACCGATTAACTGCTCCTCGAATCCCGGGATAAAGGAACCGGAGCCAATGGTCAGCGGATAATCTCCGCCCTTGCCGCCTTCAAAAGGCACGCCGTCCACAAAGCCTTCAAAATCCAGCGTGGTGATATCGCCGTCCTTGACCGGTCTGTCCGTCACGGTGATGGTCCTTGCACTGTTTTCTCTTTCTTTCTCTATCTGTGCATTGATTTCTTCTTCGGTTACTTCAACCTCGGTCTTCTCTACCTTTACACCCTTATACTTACCCAAAGTCACTTCAGGCTTTAACGCAACCTCTGCTGTAAAGATGAAAGGCTTGCCCTTTTCAATCTGCACCACGTCAATCGTGGGAGAGGATACAATTTCTTCTTCACATTCTTCCACTGCCTTCTCGTACGCATTGGGAATCAGTTCGTTTGCGGCGTCCTCATAAAAAACAGCCGGGCCGTACATCTTTTCAATCATATTGCGGGGAACCTTTCCCTTGCGGAAGCCGGGTATGCTCATCTTGTTTTTGTTCTTCTGATAAGCGGTTTCCAATGCTCTTTCCAGTTCTTCAGCGGACACCTCTATGGTAAGCTTCGCCATATTCTTTTCTAATTTTTCTACCTGTAAACTCATTGTTACATTTCCTCCTTAAAAATCGTGACTGCTGATTGCTGCCCTCTCAAAATCAAGGGCGAACGCCAGTCACGGTCATTTTACGATTATAGCATAATAAAAGCGGCTTGTCTACGTCTTTTCGCGCTGTTTTCTACCTTACAGACGCCAGATTTCACCGTCAAGCCTCCCTGCGTCGGCTTCGTCGTGGGTTGCGGCAAGCAGCAGGCGTCCCGCCCTGTATGCGAGGATAACCTCCGCCGCCCTCTGCCGGTTTTCCTCATCAAGACCGGTAAACGGCTCATCCAGAAGAAGAATACGGGAATCAGCCAGAAGCGCTCTTGCGATACAGACACGCCGCCGCTGTCCGCCGCTCAACTGACTGACGGGCTTTTGCAGTGCTTCCCCTGGGAGAAGCTTTTCCAGACATTCCACCGCTTTTCTTTCATCCCTGCACGCAAGTGTTACATTGGTGAGCGCCGATTCCGCCTCACAGAGCCTGTCCTCCTGGAATACCATGGAGCCGAAAAGCGGTACGCCTCCCGCTCCCACCGTTTTCTCCGCAGTCTCCTTACTGCTGCCCGTGTCCGCTGTCACTGTGATGCTGCCCGCATTCGGTCTGATAAGCCCTGCCGCCATGTGCAGAAGCGTTGTCTTGCCCGCTCCCGACGGCGCCATCAGACAATAACTCCTCGTCATATCAAGACGGCGGTTTATGCCGGAAAGCACGGTATGCCCGTCATAGCTTTTGTCAATATCTTGAAAGATAAGGAAGGAGTCCGCTTCCTGTGATTTTACCTGTTTTTTTTGACTACTCTGACTGCATGAAAAGGCTGTGCCGGTTGAAAGTCTGCCATGTTTTTCTGACGGCACAGTCCTGTCTGCATGCATATTTTTACCGGCCGCAGGCGACGGCTTCCACAAAAGAAACCGTCTCCATAAAAAAAGCACTGCCCTTTCCAGACAGAAACTCAACACAAGCACCACCGCTGTCCACGCAAATATGCCCGCCGTGTCAAGATATATTTTGGACAGGTATATTTCGCCGCCGATAGACCACCTTGGAATCCCGATGACCTCCGCCGCAATGCCTGCCTTCAGCCCCATTCCCAAAGCCGTTTTCAGACAGCCCTCCAAAAATGGCGCCATGGCAGGTCTGTAAATGTAGAAAAAGATATTCTTACGTGAAAAGCGGAATACATGCGCCATTTCCAATAGCTTTTTGTCCGTATGGGAAAGTCCCTCCAGAACATTCACATACACAATGGGGAGCACCACAAGAAAGCAGACCGAAGCGCTGAGCCTTCCCGCTCCCTGCCAGATTAGCAGGATTACCGCAAACGCCGCCACAGGCACCGCCTTGCAGAAGTGCATAAGCGGCGACAGGAGCGCCTCTGCAAAATGCAGCCGAAAGCTCAGAACACCCAGAACACCGCCGCACAAAAAAGCCGCACAAAAGCCTGCAAAAAGACGCAAAATAGAACTGCCGACCGTCCTGAAAAAATCCGGAGAAGAAATTTCCCTGCACAGCGCACGCGCCGTATCCAGCGGTCCCGCCAGAAGCAGCTTATTATCCGCAAGCAAAGCAGCAAGCTGCCAGACGCACAGCCAGAACAAAAGCACGCACGCTTTTTCTATTCCGCTTTTTACTTTTTCATCAAACGGCTTTTGCATTTTTTCTCTTTCCTCTCTTTTCTTTTTGGCAGGTGGTTACGGATTTCCTATAAAATAAAACTCCTCATCCGGCAGGCTGCCGCCTACCGCTTCGGGATTCTGCTCATACAGCGCGTTCAGATACCCTGACAACGCCTGCTGCATTTCCTCCCCTGTGATGCAGGTAATGTTGCAGAAGGGAATCGCCTTCTCCGCAACCGCTTCCTTTGCAATGATTTCCGCTTTCACGCAGAGCGCCGCCGTATCTGCCGGATTGTTCACGGCATATGTAGTGCTTGCGGCATGTTCCTCTAAAAAGCGGGCAACCGCTTCAGGGTTTTCCGCAAGAAATTCCGTTCTCACCACGGTAACTCCCGTTACCAGACGGCTTCCATTTTCTCCCTGCACCTTATCCCACTCCTCTGTCATGGAAAGGCATATGGAAAGCGCTTCATTCTGCGCACATGCCACTGTGACAAAGGGCTGCGGCAGAAGACCGACTGCATCCGGATTTTCTGCCAGAAGCGCAGCTACCTCCGTTGCCTCCGAGCGGTAGTCAAGCGTCACTTCCTCCAAGGCAATGCCGTTTTCCGCCAAAAGATACTGCAATACATAATCCGGTGTGGTTCCCCTTCCCGTCAGGTATATCGTCTGCCCCTTTAAATCTTCAAAACTCTTTATGGCTTCGCTGCCGGATACCATATAGAGGACGCCCAGCGTATTAATGTCAATGACACGGATGCCGCCCTGCGTATTATGATAGAGTATTGATGCCACATTGGCAGGCACAAGCGCAATATCCAGCTCACCTTTTGCCAGAAGGGGCGTCAGTTCATCCGCTCCCACCGCCATGGTAAAGGAATAGTCGTCGTCCGTCTTTCCTGCTTCCGCTTCCTCCATCAAATGCAACAGTCCTATGGTGGTAGGACCCTTCAGCGCGCCAATCCGGATTTGCGCGCCTGCGCTCTTTTTACAGCCCCCAAGCGCCATACCGCACGCCAGCAGGACAAGCAGCACACTCCAAAGTATATGTCTGTGTTTTATGGATTGTTTTTTCATACGTAACCTCATTTCTGCACTGCTTTATTTCGCAAAGCCATTCATAGCCTGCAGGTTTGCGGATGCAGTACGGACACAAACCTGCTCCTGTCCGATAACTCGGACAGCCGGCATTTGCCAGTTCAAGTATATGCCAAAAACAGAATTTTGTATAGAGGCTTTCTTGCTATAGCAGACCCTGTCTTAATTAAAAATAAAATTTTTACAATTTATGTATAAAACTTTTTTGCGCGGTCATACTATCACTAATCATCAATGGAACCCCCTCCTTTGATGAAATCCTTACCAATGATAAATTTAATACTTATCCTCCCCTAAAAAAGCCCCCGGGACTGCGGTATGCAGTTTCGGGGGTTTTTGCTACAATCTGACGTCAACATGCTCATAGGTCTGTTTTGCTTCTTCTGTCTTTGTGACGTCTTCTGAATTCTTCTTATCCTTTTCCTCTTCGGTTTTCTTATCTCCTGTTCTTTCAGCTGTCTTTGTTTCCTCTTTGCCCGCCTCTTTCAGCGTTTGATTTGCTTCTGCAAGCGTTTCTGCCTGCGCGCTCTGCGCGGCGGCGGCAGTCTGCTCTAACTTGGCAATCTGCTCCTCCTTTGCCTCCGAGCTCTTGCCGGGGCCATCCTGCTTGACTTCCGCTTTTAGGACATTGGCTCTTCCTTCTGCCTGATTTGCCACGCTCCCCTGTATATTTGCCTGCTTCATGGATGCATCTGCCGAAATAATGGACTGCATGCCCGCCTGTGAAATACCTCCCTGACCGGAAGCCTTTTTCCCGCCTGTCAGCTCTGAAACCTCTGACGTCCTGTCCTTCTTTTGCCCTGCCTTCTGCCGCTCGGTTCTTTGCTGTTCTATGTTGTGCTGGCGCAGCTCCATATTCAGTTCGCTTATCTGCTTCTGCATCTCCTGCCGTTTTTTCATCTTTTCTTCTGCGCTCATATTATCGTTAGAAGAAAGCTGCTGCATCTGCTTTTGCAGTTCCGCAATCTGCTGTTTTATGTTGCGGCTCACCGCGTCCTGTCCCTGCGGGCCGGCGCCTGCCGCCATCAATCCATTTCCTCCGCTTATTCCGTTTACCTGCATGGTAACTCCTTTCCGTCCGCTCCATCGGACACGCAAATCAAGATTCTTCCTTGAAATAAAGTACATGTTATGTTTCGGGTTCTTTTTTTCTGAAATAAGCAGTTTGTTGTGAAACGTCCTTTTTTTGATGTAAAGCAGGGAGCATACCAAATCAAGCCAGCATCAGCAGCACTGTCAGCTTAAATTCTTCTCCCGCCTGTGCAATGTCAATATCGCCAAAATACCGCGCCGCAACCTGCTTTATATTGACAAGCCCGTAGCCGTGCTCGCCGCTTCCCCCCTTCGTCGTCTCAGGCAGACCACTCTCCTCATTTATCACAACCTCTCCGGCAAGACTGTTGCTGACCTCTATCAGATAGGCATTTTTCCTGCGATGGGAACAAAGCTTAATATAGGGTTTTTCACAATGAGCCGCTCCCTCGATGGCGTTGTCCAGTGCATTGTGCAGTATGACGCTGATATCAAAGGCATTTATCTGTGTTTCTTGCGGATAATAAAAATCACAGATAAAAAGAATTCCTTTTGCCTCCGCCTCCTTCTTTTTTTCCATCAGAATCACATCCGTGACAGGATTGCCGCTCTTTATGTCGGCTCCGCCGGTATTCCCCTGTTCCTTCAGCCGTATCAAATATGCCTCGGCTTCTTTTCGCTCTCCTTTTGCAAGAAGATTCTCCAGTATCATCACATGGTTTCCCATATCATGCTTCAACCCCCGGATATCCCGGTACAAAGCCTCCACCTCGCTGATATGCCTTTGCATAGTTTCCATCTCTTTTGAAAGGACAGCATTTTCACGCTCTTTTCTTCGTGCCTCTTTTATGTTCTGGTAAATCACAATCATCGTCAGCATAGCCACAAAGGATAACGCTTGATAGCAGAGCAAAAGCCATGGATAGGCCGGATGCACATCCTCAATATACACTTTGAAATCATGTTCATATGCTTTTTCCCAATAGGAAAACAGGAAATATCCCGAAAGAATCACCAGAAGCGGCGACAGCATAAGTACAAGCTCCCGCCCCGTCATATCCTCCTTCTTGCAGACATACGCCCTGTTTATGATGCTGCAGAAGAAAATCTGTATCCAGAATCCTGCAACGCAGAATACTATTTCCAGCACACTAAACACAATAAGGGATAGTACTGCTTTGTCTGTCAGATATGGACTCAGCAGAAAGCGCCCACTCAGCATACTCCATAAAGCAGTTTCGAATCCTCCTGTAATCCATTTCAACAAATAACTGGTAACCGCCAGAAACGCCTTCTGCCCTGCATTTCTCTTATCCACCACATACATCGCCGCAAAAAAGGAAGCAGTGCCAAAAAGATTTACAATCCGATAACCGCTATACCAGGGGAAAACATAGAGCGCCAGCATAACCACCGCATAAACTGCCCCCGGCAGGCGTGCATGTTTTTTATTCTGCAGAAAGGGTTCGATAAACCGGTTTAACACGCAGCCTGTCAGAAGCAGCTTGACCACGCCTGCCGTATAGCCCACAATATCCCAGTAAATACCCAAGTCACTCATAACCGCAGCTCCTGTTTTTCTCTCTGGTTATATTTCATGTATTGTTTTACAAATTCCGGAAATTTAGGCTTTGCTATAAGCGCGGTTCCCCGCTCTAAGCTTATGGCAGCGGCGTCATATTTTACCACATGCTTAAAATTGACAAGGTATGCCCTGTGCGTGCGAAAAAAATCCTCCCCTGCCGCTTTCTCCAGCTCCGACATTTTGCCGTAATATTCCACGTCACCATCCGCCCTGTGCAGGATAATTTTTCTGTTGTAAACTTCCGCATACTGAATATCGTCCAGAAACACCTTCGTCCGGATGCCCTTCCTCTTCACCCAGATATACTTTTCTTCCCTGACCGGCAGGGCACAAGTTCTCCTGCTCTGCACTTGCGCCGCGCAGAATACCTCTGCAAATTTTTCATCCGAAAAAGGCTTTACCAGATAGTGAAACGCACCCACATCAAACGCCTGAAACACATATTCCGCAAGCGCGGTGATAAAAATCAGAACTGCGCTTTTATTTTTTTGCCGAAATGCTCTTGCCGCCTCCATGCCGTCCATTTCGGGCATTTGAATATCCAAAAACAGAATATCCGGCTGCGGATTCATGGAAAGCAGTTCTCTGCCGGATTGTAACAAAACAATATCCGCATCCGGACAATGTCGCCTTACTTTTTGGGCAAGCAGCTCCCGCATCTTTAATTCATCATCACATATTGCAATCCGCATTTTCTGCCTCCATGAAATTCCTCTTGTCCATCTGTCCCTGCGTTATCCCTGCTTTTATATCGGTGCTATGTAGTCTTCCCATAGCCAAAATGTTGTAAACGGACCTTTTTTTGTTGTAAGACGAAAAAAAGCGGAAGGTTTATTCCTCTTCCGGGTCGAATGTAAACCGAGGTTCCCGTTTTGTAAACGACTTTCACATTTTGAAAGC
>CAMWLB010000132.1 GCA_947174985.1 uncultured Lachnospiraceae bacterium
GTCTACATTCAGTACCTCGGCAATCACTTTTTTCAATTTTTCAAATTCCATTTCCACAGTCCTTTCTTATTCATCTTCCAAAGTAATTTTTTCTTTTATTTTATCATTAATTCTCTGTTCCTTAAATGTTACACACTGCAGAACAGAGTTTTTGATTTCCACTGCCTTTGAGCTTCCGTGTGTTTTTACCACCAGACCGTTTAATCCAAGCATGGGCGCACCACCGTATTCCTCCAAATCAAACGCCTTCAAGGTCTTCTTTAATGCCGGTTTTACCAGAAACGCTCCTATCTTACTTCTCAGGCTGCTCATCATACCTGTCTTGACCTTTTTAATCAGCGTAGCGCCGACGCCTTCATAAAGCTTTAAGACAACGTTGCCCACAAATGCTTCACAGACAATTACGTCCGCTGCTCCTGCAGGAATGTCTCTTGCCTCCACACTGCCGATGAAGTTGATTTCCGGACAGTTTTTTAAAAGCGGAAAGGTTTCCTTTACCAACGCGTTTCCCTTCTCCTCTTCCGCTCCGATATTGACGATTCCTACCCTTGGGTTGTGAACTCCCATAACATTTTCCATGTATACGGAACCCATTTTTGCAAACTGTACCAGATGGGAAGGCCTTGCATCTACATTTGCGCCGCAGTCAACCAGCAGTGCCGCCCCATTTTCCGTTGGAATTAAGGGAGCAAGCGGCGGTCTCTCCACGCCTTTGATACGCCCTACCAATACCTGTCCGCCAACCAGAACCGCTCCGGTCGAACCAGCCGATACAAAGGCGTCACAAGTTCCATCCTTCACCATATGCATCGCTTTTACGATGGAAGAATCCTTCTTACGGCGTATTGCCATAACAGGCGGCTCTGCCGTCTCTATCACCTCTTCGGCATGTATGATCTCCACCCGCGCATTGTCATATGTCTGTCCTGCAAGCTCTTTCTCAATCGCCTCCCTGCGTCCCACGAGAAAAATCTTTACGCGCTCATCGGCATTTACTGCTTCGACGGCTCCTTTTACAATCTCACCGGGCGCATTGTCACCTCCCATGGCATCCACTGCTACATTTACCATATCCGCCATTTCGTTTCTCCCTTTCGTTTAAATTCCATTCCTTTTTTACTATACTAAACGACTATATAAAAATCAAGTCCCAAAAAGGCTTTACCCTAAATCAATCCCAGAAAATATACGATAAAATATAAAATCAGCAAATGAAGGGGATAAAACAGATAGAAGAAATATTTTATTCTCAGCCCCCTTTCGCCATTATAAAAAGCGATGGGAATAAACGCAAGCGGTGCGGTCAGTTCGCTGCCACCTGTAAAAAAACAGCTTGCAAAAAAACCTGCACATCCCGCAGTAATCTGGGCCGCCTTATTTTTCCGAAAAATATACAACGCCATGATGCATCCGACACCGATTGCATCATAGTCCGTTTTCAGGCAGAACGCAAGTCCCATGCCCGCCCCAAGTGCCACTATATACAGAATAAGCTTTATCCACACAGCAGCCTTCAGCTTCTCCGCAATCCCCCTGTACGCCATCATGACCAGCAGGCCGATAAACAGAGTAAAAAATACATTCTGGTATTCAGGTGCAAACAACTTTCCCTCAAATGCAAGATTAAATGGAATTTCGGAAATCAGCGCAAATGCAAACAGCCGTAGTGCGTATTTTACCACATTTCGCGTATGGATGAAGCCCTCCACCAAAAGGAAACAAAATATAGGAAATGCAATGCGCCCAATCAAAAGCCTCATCACATAATATAGAATCACCAGCCACCGCCCATACCACGCATGCCGCAAAAATCCCAATACTACCACTGCTCCGATATGGTCTGTCAGCATGGTAATAATCGCAATGATTTTCAGCGTACTGCCGCTGATTCCCCTCTTACGTACAGGTGCAACCCCTTCTTTTGTCTGTATAACAGACATACTGTCCATGTTCCCTCTCCCCCTTGATTAGATTTTCTTCAAATACAATAATCCCTTTGGGGAGTTCTGTCAATACGAAAGCAAAGTGGAGAATTTTTTCCTGATAAATTCGATAAAATAATGAAATATGATAGATTTTAGAATCAGATTTTAGCATAGAAAGATTGTCACAGTGCCTTCAACTTACTATTGTGCATGTTAATATAAATATCCTGTATTTCCTGTTTCGCTTTGATATCACTTGAAATTTTGACACAGTCGTCCAATTTTCTGGACAAATCAAGATGGCCTTCAGCTATGCGCTGAATATTCACACGAATCTCATTTTCCAGTATCATATCGGTTTTGGTTACCCTTTGCCGGACTTCCTTCATGTCACCTTCAAGACTATTTACCCTTGCATCAAGGCTGCTTACCTTTTTGTCAAGGCTGTTTACCTTCTCGTCCAGACTGTTCACTTTTTCCAGAATCAAATCCAGTTTTTTGTTGTCTGTCATCCTGTCACCTCCTTTTTTGTGTATATGTTATGTAACTGTGTGTAGATAAGAGTATATCACAGGTACGGTTTAATGTCTACTATTTTATTATTTTACCGCAATTCATTCACCACCGGCCTTGAAATTATATATTGGCTTTATAATCTGCACAATCTCGACGGTATCACCAATATTATTTACAATATCATCCATCCCTTTATAAGCCATTGGACATTCATCTAAAGTATCCTTATTTACAGATGTTGTATAAATTCCATTCATCTGATTTTTAAATTCTGATACTGTAAATGATTCTTTCGCTGCCGCTCTGCTCATCAAGCGCCCTGCACCATGTGGGGCGGACTGATTCCATTCATCATTTCCTTTGCCGACGCAAATCAAAGAACCATCTCGCATATTGATCGGAATCAGTAATTTTTTTCCTTTCCCTGCAGCTACCGCGCCTTTTCTTAAAATCATGGCATCTGTATCAATATAATTATGAATCGTTGTAAATTGCTCCATAACATGGAGCTTCATCCCCTTCACAATTTCATCCATCATTGCCTGTCTGTTTAATTCTGCGTATCTTTGCACAATTTTCATATCATGAATATATTGCGCAAAAAGCTCTCCCGACACATACGCCAGCTGCTTCGGAATATTTGTTCTCTTCGTATTTTTAAGTTCGGCAATACTCTTCTGAATTTCCCGTTCTCTACCCTGAGATTTCAAATCTGCAATCAGTATGTCAATATCCTCTTGTGTAGAGCCATTTAATGTTCTATACCCCTGCTCTTGATAGTAGCCAGCCACCTCAAGTCCCAAATGGCGGCTGCCGGAATGTACCACCACATAAATATTGCCTTCGTCATCTTTATTTGCTTCTATAAAGTGATTGCCTCCGCCCAATGTTCCCAGACTTTTCTCTGCTCTTTCAGGATTGATATGCTTATAGCAGTATAAATCCGCAAGATTTATTTCTTCAAAATACCTGTGAGATTTCTCTCGCACATGAAATCCGGACGGAATTTTATCATAAATCAGCTTATCCAGCTTTTGCAGCTCTATATGTTTTTCCTTAATTTTAATGGTTTCCATTCCGCATCCGATATCGACTCCCACTAAATTAGGAACAATCTTATCGGTAATTGTCATAGTGGTTCCAATCGTACAGCCTGCACCTGCATGAATATCCGGCATCAATCTAATCTTACTGCCGGACACAAATTCCTGGTTAAGCAAAAGAAGCACCTGGGAAATGGATGCTTCGTCTACAACATCTGTAAAAATCTTAGCTTCGTTATACTTTCCTTTTAATTCTATCATGTGTTTTCCTCAAAATTGATTATACCTTAAATAAATTGGGTTAAAATAAAAAAATCAAGGAATTGTATTCCACAAATTCCTTGATTCCTCTTCGCCTTTACGCTTAGTCCATGCTGATGATTTCTTTTTTATTGTAAGAACCACAAGCCTTGCATACTCTGTGAGGCATCATTAATGCGCCGCATTTGCTGCATTTCACTAATGTGGGAGCACTCATCTTCCAGTTTGCTCTTCTCTTATCTCTTCTTGACTTAGAAGTTTTATTCTTGGGACAAATAGACATCGTTACACCTCCTTATTTGCGTTAAAGATATCCTGTAACACCGCCATGCGGGGATCTGGTACAAAGGTATCACATCCACAATCCCCTTCATTCAGGTCCTTGCCACACTTCTTACAAATTCCCTTGCAATCCGGCTTACAAAGTACCTTCTCAGGCTGGTTCATCAAAAGCTCGTTGTATACCAGTGATTCTATGTCCAACTGACAGCCGTTTATCAATTCTAAATCACTCTCATCAGAAAGCTCCCCGTCCGTTACTGCCACGATCCTTGTAAAATCCAGTGCAATCCGTACGGGAACTTCCTTCAGGCAGCGGTCGCAATCCATAAGCTGCGTCAATTCCATATGCCCGCAAAGCTCTGCCTTACCCTCTCCCACGTTGCTGAGAGTCAGGCACAGCGGCGTTTTTTCCGTGATTGGAAAACGCCCCATGCGGCTTTCAAATGCAGTCATTTCAACAGCAATTTCTTCCGACCTCGTTTTTCCTTCAGATGTCAATACGTCAGTCAAATTAAGTAACATAGCCTGCTCCTGGCGAAAGCATCTACACGCTTTCGTTTTCACACACTGATTTATTATACCCATGCCAGCCAACTTTGTCAACTCTTAAATTGACACTCTTACATTTATTTTATAGCTGCCTTCATAGAACTTACGTAACGGTACAACTCTTCCTCCGCATTTGCACCGTTTTTTTCTATCAATTTTACAATGGCGCTTCCCACAATGACGCCATCTGCATAGCCCGCCATTTCTGCCGCCTGTTCAGGTGTACTGATTCCAAAGCCAATGGCACAGGGCGTATCCGTCACTGCCCTGATTTCCTTTACCATACCGTCTATATCCGTTGTGATTTTGCTGCGCACACCGGTCACGCCCATGGAGGACACGACATAAATAAAACCTTTTGCTTCTTTTGCTATCAGCCGTATCCGCTCCTTCGAGGTGGGCGCAATCAGGGAAACCACGTCAACGCCAAAACGAGCAGCCACCTCTTCCACTTCTCCTTTTTCCTCAAAAGGAAGGTCCGGGACAATAATGCCGTCTACGCCCAGGCTTTGACAGCGGGAAAAAAACGCCTCATATCCATAGTGGAAAACCGGATTTAAATAGGTCATCAGCGCCAGCGGCACCTGCGACTTTTTTCTGACCTCTTCCACAATCTGAAATACGCCCTCTGTCGTCATGCCGCCCTTTAAGGCGCGCAGGCTTGCCTCCTGAATCACCACGCCCTCCGCGGTGGGGTCTGAAAAGGGTATGCCGATTTCAATCAAATCCGCCCCCGCCTTTTCAATTTCCAAAATATAGTTTACCGTACATTCTGCAGTCGGGTCTCCCGCCGTCAAAAACGCAATAAATGCCTTGCCGTTCGCAAATGCTTCCCTGATTTTACTCATGAATATCCCTCCCTCTGTATCTTGCTATCGCCGCGACATCCTTATCTCCCCTGCCGGAAATATTGACGATAATAATGTCATCTCTATCCATACTGCCCGCTATTTTCTGCACATGCGCTATGGCATGGGCGCTCTCAATGGCACAGATGATGCCCTCCGTCCTTGCCATATATTCAAATGCCGCAACCGCTTCATCGTCCGTCACCGGCACATATTCTGCCCTGCCTGTATCATGCAGGTAAGCATGCTCCGGACCGATGCCCGGATAGTCAAGTCCTGCCGAGATGGAATAAACCGGTGCAATCTGTCCGAATTCATCTTGACAGAAGTAGGATTTCATGCCGTGGAAAATACCGACGCTTCCGGTTGCAATGGTTGCCGCCGTAAGTGCAGTGTCCACGCCCTTACCCGCCGCTTCACAGCCGATAAGCCTCACCTCTTTATCCTCAATAAAATTGTAAAAAGCGCCCATGGCATTGCTGCCGCCGCCCACGCATGCCACCACTGCGGACGGCAGTTTTCCTTCCTTTTCCAGTATCTGTGCCCTCGCCTCCCGCGAAATCACACTCTGAAAATCCCGTACAATCATAGGGAAGGGATGGGGACCCATGACAGAACCCAGCACATACAGCGTGTCGTCCACGCGGGATGCCCACTCGCGCATGGTTTCATTAACCGCATCCTTCAAAGTTCTTGTACCGCTTTTCACCGGATGCACCTTTGCACCCAAAAGCTCCATACGGTACACATTGAGTGCCTGCCGTTCGGTATCCTCCTCACCCATAAAGATTTCGCACTCCATACCAAAGAGCGCCGCTGCCGTCGCCGTGGCAACGCCATGCTGTCCCGCTCCCGTCTCCGCTATCAGTCTGGTTTTTCCCATTTTTTTAGCCAGAAGCGCCTGCCCAAGCACATTGTTGATTTTATGGGAGCCCGTATGGTTTAAATCCTCGCGTTTCAGATAGATTTTTGCGCCGCCCAAATCCTTTGTCATCTTCTCCGCGTAATAAAGAAGGGACGGACGCCCTGCATACTCTTTAAAAAGCGTATCCAGCTCCTTAAGAAAATCCTTATCTTTTCTATAAAATTCATAGCTTTCCTCCAAATGAATCAACTCATTCATCAGAGTTTCCGGGATATACTGTCCCCCGTAATTTCCATATCTTCCTCTGCTTATCATGTTCTCTTTCATTCCTTTCCTGTCTGTCTCCTGCTTTTGCCAAAACGGCACAGACCGTTTCTGAGGCACTAAAGCCGTACTTATTGCTTTTCACAGCGCCTTTAGTGCTCCAACCCTCTTACCTGCTGCACAAACCGGCACATTTTCTCCCTGTCCTTTACACCGTCCGTTTCCACACCGCTGCTGACGTCGATTCCGGCAAGAAAAGGATTCCTCTTTACACTTTCTAATTTTTCCACCGTCATGCCTCCCGCAAGGAAAAAGGGTCTGTCAAAACCGGACAAATGCTCCCACAAAAAGGCGTGTCCTTCTCCCCTGCCGCCGTCAAATAACATCATATCCGCCTGCGAAGAGCGCCATCGTTCCACATCGGCGGCACTTTTTACAACAGCAGCCTTCCAAACCGGTCTTCCTGACTTTTTCTTAAGCCACCGAATTTCCTCCTCCGTCTCCGCCCCATGAAGCTGCGCAACGTCAATGACACCGTCTGAAAGCAAACGAAAAATTTTATCCGGTGCTTCGTCCACAAATACGCCAACCGCCTGTATACGGGAATCTAGTTTTTTCTTTAGCCGCGCCGCCAGTTCCTCATTTACGTACCGCCTGCTCTTTTCCCAGAACACAAAGCCCACGAAATCCGGCTGCGCTTCATTTGCATACGCTATATCCTGCTGCCTGCAAAGCCCGCATATCTTAACCTGCATCTTCTTTCCCTTTCCTCATCTGCGCAAGTGTTTCCTGCACGTTTCCGCTTCGCATCAGCGTCTCTCCTATCAGAACGGCATCCGTCCCGTTTTCCATAAGCACCTGCACATCCTGCGGGGGTTTAATCCCGCTCTCCGAGACAAATATGATATCTTCCGGCACCATTTTCCGAAGCCTTACTGAATTTTCAATATCCACCGAAAAATCCTTTAAGTTTCTGTTGTTTACCCCGACAATGGAAGCCTTGCAGGCAAGCGCCCTTTCCACCTCCATGCCGTCATGCGCCTCCACAAGCGCCGACATGCCAAGGCTTTTTGCAAGCTGCACATACGCCGCAAGCTGTTCGTCCGTCAGAATGGCACAGATTAATAGTATTGCATCCGCCCCTAACACTTTTGCCTCATATATCATATATTCATCTACCGTAAAATCCTTCCGCAGAATCGGCAGTCCGCTATGCTCCCTGATTTCTCTTAAGTAATTATTACTTCCCTTAAAATAGTACGGTTCTGTCAGCACGGAAAGCGCATCTGCCCCCGCCCTTTCATAAGCTTCCGCAATCCGGACATAGGGAAAATCCTCTGCGATAATGCCCTTTGAGGGAGAAGCCTTTTTCACCTCGCAGATAAAAGAAAGACCTTTCTTTTTCAGCGCCATTTCAAATGGGAAATCTGCGTTTACTCTGCAGTTGTCGGCTCTTTTCTTCATCTAGGCAGGCGTTAGCTCCTTTTTTGG
>CAMWLB010000133.1 GCA_947174985.1 uncultured Lachnospiraceae bacterium
CTACAATACGAAGGAGGTTACATATGGGTAAATTTGTAATACGCAAAACAAACACGGGCGCAAAATTTGATTTGAAGGCTGGCAACGGCGAAGTAATCGCTACTTCTGAAGTATACTCCTCCGATGCTGCCTGCAAAAACGGCATTGCCAGCGTACAGAAAAACGCGCCGATAGCCGCTGTAGAAAATCAGACAGTGGAGGGCTATACCACCGAGAAAAATCCCAAATTTGAGGTTTACACGGACAAAGCCGGCGAATTCCGCTTCCGCCTGAAAGCTACCAATGGACAGATTATCGCTGTCAGTGAAGGTTATAAGGCAATGGCCGGCTGCATGAACGGCATAGAATCCGTTAAGAAAAATGCTGTGGATTCGCCTATTGTAGAAGCAGATTAACACTTTGGAAAATGCATTTTACAAGCCTTCCATCATTATGAAGCAATATCGCATCGGATATTCCCATCCGATGCGATATTTTTTATTTTCCTGCTGCCTGACAGCCGTAGGAATAAAGATTTACATACTGTTTCATTTCCTTTGCCATATCGTCCAGCTTCTCCTTCGGTATACTGCCGCAGACTGTAAAGCTGTTTACCTTACTGCCGGCAAACACGGCAAAGCTCTGTTCTATATCCGCCGCCATGCCCACCCTTTCCAGAGACGGGTGATTGGCATATATCTGCAGGTCTCTCACCGGATAGACAAATTCCTTCAGCTTTGTAAGCCCGCAGACTGCCGAAAGCCCCGCTTCATTGCGCGCTGCCGCCGCCAGATGAAACTCCGTCAGCTTCTTCAGTCCTTGTAAAAAGTCCAGATTATCCAAGATATGCCGATGCAAATCCAGCTTTTTCAGGTTCTTCAACCCTCCGATAAACGCTCCGTCGTGCAGTTCCATGTCTTCCACGCTAAGCTCCTGCATCCCTTCAAAGCCCGCCAGTTCCTCCGGCGCTATGCCCGTCACTTTTCTCACGCTGAGACTTTTTAATGTCTTTGATTTCTGCAATGCAGACAAGCCTTCCGCACTCATAACATTCAGACTGAGTTCCTTAAGCTGTGGTGCCTCTGCAAGCACTGACAGATTTTCTTCCCCGAAAGTGCAATTCGCAAAAATCAGTTTTTTAAGCTGCGGCGCTTTTGCAATATAGCTTATGTTTTCCAATGTGCAGTCATGGAATATCAATTCCTTCAAATTCTCCATATACTGGAAAGGCACACAGTCAATCATTTTTCCCTTGAGAAGCAGAGACTTTTCCTTGGCAAAGCGGCTTATCGGTACACTCGCCATTTTATAGCGCTCCTGCCAAAAGCCTGCCGGCAGGCTTATCTCCGCCGCATCGCCGCTTTCTGCCGGCGCCGTCAGTTTGTCCAGCGAATTGAACAGATGCCCTGTCGCTTCCATGAGAAAGGGCTTGTCACCGTCCTTGGTGTTGACAATAAGAACGCCGCTTTTCAGCCACACTGTCATCTTTTCAAACAGCGCGCCCAGACTGTCTGCCAGCAGATAGCAGCGGTCCGTATCGTAATCCACCGCAATAATCTGCCCCGCCTTGCCCTCGCTTGTGGGTGACATGTCCATAAAAAGATACGCCCTGCTGCCGTCAAAGGCAAAAGGAATCCACGTAAGCCCGCACACAGGCTCCTCCTGTATGGCTTTGGTTCCCATGGCGGTCATTTCAACCTCCGCTTTCTTGAAAAACGCAAGCTCTGCAAGCACCCGCTCCAGAGGTAGAAAGCTAAGCCCTGCAAAAAATCCGGTATACGCTGTCAGAACCTCTCCGTCAAAACGGCTGTACAATGCAGTCAATTCCGCAGGCAGTTCACATTCTGCCGCTGCCGCCAGCTGCTGCAAGCCTTCCTCCCCTGCCCCTCTGTTTAAGCGTTCCTCTATGTCCGGCAGCTTTGCTCTGACTGCGGATAAATATTGTTCCAAAGATTTCATCGTGGTATTCCTCCTCTTTCCGGCATCAGCCATACTTCTCCTCATACTTTTCCACCATCTCGGAAATTTCCGCCGCATAGTGGGGATATTCCGCCGCCACGTCACGAATTTCCTGCTGGGCGGCTTCTGCAAGCTGCTGATTGTATTCAATCTGCTTTCTGAGTGTCTGGCGTCTGACAATCAAATCATGGCGGATTTCCAGTCTTTCCCTTGTATCAATGATGGCGCCCGGCTGCAGCACCCATCTGTCCGGGTCCTTTATCCGAAACTGGACAAGCTGCCTTTCAAGCTGCTTCCTGTAGTATTCCAGCTTTGCCTCCGCTTCCGCGTACTGCCTGCGCTCTTCCTTCTCTTCCTGATACATATCCCACTGTTCCTTGAGCTTTGCTGCGCTCTCCACCCCGTATTTTAAACAAAGATATTCCAGCAGATTGGTATTGTTGACATAGCGGATTTTTACCTTGTTCTGGAGCTGAATCAGTTTATTGGCGGACACCTCCACTCTTCCCAGTTCCTTTTCCGCGTCCGTATATTTGACAAAAAGCACAGTGATGGCAATCGCAGCAGCAGCCGCCGAAACAAAATAGCCGATTGCCGTATCCATGTGAAAGCCGAACTGCAGAATCAGCAGCATAAACACACAGGCAAAAAGCGCCGTAAGACAGATGACCGCCATTCCCCTTAAGTTGACCAGCGCGCTTTTCAGCTCCTGCTTCCGGTAACCATATGCATGGCGCTCTCCGTCCAGCCTTGCAAGATCCTGTTTTACAAGCTTCCTGTATTTTTCCGCCTCCTGCAGCTTGGCAATGCCTTCCTCGATTTCGCTCTCCTGTGAGCGCATCTGTCTGTATTCCGCTTCGGAGAGGTGCCGTTCCTTGTCCAGATAACGCCTTCTGTCCTGTTCAAGCGTCTGCATTTTACTTGCGCAGCCCTTGATTTCCATCATATGCTCCGGCGGCAGCGCTTCGATTTCCTCCATATCGGTGAGATAGGCTGTCACCATGGCGTATTCTCCATTCAGAAGCTGTATTTCCTTCTGGGCTTCTCCAATCTGCTCCAGACAACCTGTCAGGTAGCGCGCCCTTTCCTCGCCATCGCTGAAATCGATGTTACTGCGCTCATATACAATTTCCGAAAAGTCTTCCTGTTCTTCTTTCTGTTTTTTTCTTCCAAACAGCCATTTTAAAAAGCCCATACGGTCTCCTTTACCATCTCATCATGTCTTAACTGCCCACGCTTTCACGATACTCGTTTTTCAATTCATACAGCCTTTTGTCGGTCTCCGCATAATACCCTGCCGAATCCCCCTGCACCTTCCGCAAGAGCCTCCGATCCAGATACCGCTTCTGTTCCGACTCTTCCCATGCCGCCATAAGCTCCTCCACACGTTTTTCAAGGGTAAGGGTTTCCTCATAATATTCCGGATGCCCTGCCGCAAAAGAAATGTAATCCTCTTCCTTCATGGACAGCCGCATCGCCGCCAGATACTCCACCAGCGTCTCCTTGTTCTGCCAGAGCTCATAGGATTTCAGAAACTGCTTTGCCGCTTCCTCAAACAAAAACAAACCGCACAACGCCACGCCCATATTGTGAATGATTTTGGAGCTCAGTTCCCTCTCCTCCACGGGAAGCTTGCCCAAAAGCACCTCATACTCCAGAATCGCCGCTGTATACTTGCCATTCTGTACCAGATAGTCCACTCTTGACTTTAACTTTTCATATACGTTTAAGTTTGCCCCTGTCTCATAAATTTCTTCCGCACGCTCCACTGTTTCTTCATCATAAAAACCCGTGTATCGCAGAATCACACCGGCAAAAGTGCCTGCGGGCGTCTTTTTGTGCAGCAGCGGATACAGTTCCCCCGCCAGTTCGGGAAGCTTAAGTTCTTCCTCGACCCATCTCACAAGCCGCTTATTGATGATTTCCCTGTCCAGCAGAAAAGCGTTTTCCTTCAGCACATAACAGAGTTCCTCCGCTGAATATACCTTCAAGCCGAGATTTTCAAAATAATATGGTGTTGCCGCATATTCGCCTGTTCCAAGCAATATTCTTCCCACTTTAATCCTCATTTCTGCATATGCTTTATTACGCAATCTCAAAACGTTCCGTCCATCTTAAATGGCTTGCCGGATATATCTCACCGAAACCCAAATCCTCCACAGTAAGCTCAATACAGCTCTCGGAGGTCATTCTGATTTCCATGTAAAGTCTGGAGGCCGCGCCTTCCCTGATGGGCAGACCCTCCAGCGTAACTTGCGCAAATTTTATGTCCCGTCCATTTAACGGTGTGATAATCAGGGAAAATACGTTGTCCTCCTGAATCAGAAATTCAACGCTTCCCTGCGCCTCAAACCAGCTTGTCCCTGCGTCCAGAAGCGCATAGTAGGAATCCTCTCCCTGCCGAGACAAGTGCATACCGATATTCGCCTTCAGCTTGTCGTCTCCCAAAAACACATGCGCGCTTCCGGTTTCGCTTGGAGAAAGCTTTTCCCGCATGGCATAGCAGGCGCCCTTGCTGTATAGATTGTTGCCCTGAAACACTCTCCTGCCGCGGCACAAATAGGGCAGGGAGTCCTTCATCCACTCCTCCCTGAAACCGGAGCCAAGCAGATATGCCGAAGAAATCAGCTTCCCCTCGCAGACCTGTTTTAACAACGCGAGAAATTTCTCGTCAAGCCGCCTTCCCAGCTCTTCGTCAAAAGGCTCCTCCGGTGCCGTCTCCCCACAGCTTAAAAAAGGATATTCCATCTCCTTTGCAAACGCCACCACCGGCGTGGTTCTGCGGTTAAACTCCACATTATATGCCTTGACAGAATCCGTAATATAGTCAAACACCACCACCTGCTTCTGCCAAAGCTCTTCCGGCTGATGAATGGTGTAATAGTAGATGCTCTCCACATGACTCTGATAACAGATATTTTTCGTCTTCAGGGACAACCCTGCCACAATACTGTCCATCAGCTCCACCATTCTGCCATCCATATTTTCACAGGTTATCATCAGGGCGCCTATCCTGTCCGTCTCCGCTATGAGGGACAGGCGGTTTAAGCTGCGCTTGACAAACAAAGTCAAAAGCGCCGCAGGTTCAAATTCTTCCTCTTCCACGATTACCTTTTCACCGTTTAACGCCAGTTCGACCAGGTCGGTGACGAGGCTCCCCTCCCCTGCCTGGGCATGCTTATATGCCTCTTTTCCGAAAAACCACTGGTTCGCCCCGTTTCGCTTGCACAGTACGGTCGGAATATTATAGCTTTCTTCTCCTGCTATCACGGACAAAGTCTCAGGCTCCCCGCCTTCATATGTACAATAGCTAATCTGGGAGTAGCGATTCCCAAGGTCATATCCCACTATGATTTTTTCCTTCATCCGCAATCTCCCTTCCCGTCCTGTCAGTTCAGTCCGAACAGCCCGTTTTTCAAATATTCCTTGTATTCATATTCTGCAAGCAGTTTGTCCACCGTATCGTAGTCCTGCAGCGTATTGCTGATGCTTAAATCATTCAGCAAATCATATTTACTTTCTATGCCGTGACCGCCGGTCTCGCTCACCTGAATGGCAGCGCTTTCCGTAAGCTGCTCACTGCCGTTCCTGCTTTCCATGATATAGTACTGCAGGCGTTCCCCGAAAAACAGCACAAAATCCTTGTAGCAGACCCCGCCGTAAGCGTCCTGCATCTCCTCCGTCCGGTACACGGACTCCCCGCCGTCCGCAGACTCCAGGCAATAATGCATCACTGCCTTCGCCTCCGGATGCGCCTTGTATTCCACTATCGTCCTGTCGGAGAGCAGATACCTGTCAGCGGCATCCAGATTCGGAAATTCCGTAAACATTTTGAGCCTTATATGCTCTGCAAGCATTTCATGAATAAAAGTATATAATATATCTTTTAATTCGCCGGTAAGCTCTGTCTTATTTTCCGCATAGTACTTGATAAAGCCCAGCTTACACACAATGTGCACATTTTCTCCGCGCCTGTACATGGCGGCTATTTCTTCAAACAGATACCCATCCGTCACCCTGTCCTTCACAAAGTATTCATAGGCACACTGTGATAAAAATGCCGCCTCCACCTCCGTCTTGGCGCCGCCCGACACATAGGTCTGGAAAATATCGTTTTTTTCTCCCACAAAAGAGCCTGAAAACAACATTTGCAGCAGCATTTTTTCGCAGAGCTCATAGGTATCCACACAGAAGGACGACGCGGCTTTATAAATATCGCGCAGTTCCCTTGTCAGTCCTTTAAAATGCAGGGTAAGATAGCGCAGGCACCTCTCGTCATATTTGCCGTGGCGGAAGGCATACCATACCGCCTCCAAAAGCGCCGGCTCTTCCACAAACTCATTTTCCCTGATCGTCCATGAGCACAGGCGCACCAGTGTCTTCGGATCCATGCCATAGGGACCGTAAACCTTCAGCCATTCGTAAGCAGCCTCCTCCTTGCCCCGTATCACCATAAAACGGAGCGCTTCCGCCCGCTCCTTTGTGGAAAGCTGCAGATTCTGCACCTGTTCCAGATAATCATCCAGTTCCGCTATCTTGTCATTTTCATAGTAGTAATGCATCAGCTTCATGCCGATTGCGCGTTTTGCTGCTTCGCTTACTTCGCTATCCTCTAAAAGAAAACGGAAACGCAGCGCATTGTCCTCCGTCACCTCCGACGGCTCGCGCCCGCTCATACACATATAGAGGTTTAAATCCTGTTTGTTGCCCGCAACCGGCGCAATCAGCTTCACCAGCTTGCCCGGCAGCAGCAGCTTTTCCGTGGTATGCGGCACGCTCACGGCATACCGGTTCTGCTGCCCATCTTCCAAAAGAAGCACGCTGTCCGCGCCCGGCAGCGACACAAAAGCGCGCCCGTCCGTCACCGGATAAGACTTTTCCTTTGCCAAACCTGCCTGATATACCACCGCATAGCGTATCTGCTTCCAAGGTGTCTGTATCTGATGTATAAAAAGCAGTTCCGCAAGTGCCTCCGCAACCTCCTCCGTCAGCATATGCGGCTGTACAAACTCCTTATACAAATATGCCAAATCCCGCGTGATGCGGCGCTTCCGTATCTGCTCCATCACAAACTGCTCAATTGTATTGCGGTAACTCTCATACAGTTCCGGAAAAACATGCCTGTCCCTGTGTACATTGGCGTACACAAAGGCGGCCAGTTCATAGCTCAAGCTGTTCTGGTAGGAAAAATACATCAGCACTACCTTAGGAAGCTTTTCCGCCGTGTCAATATTCACACTCATCACATAGTACTCATAGAGACGGGTGATTCTAAGCTCGTGTTCCACGCCCAGCCTGTACCAGTCCAGATATTTCTCGCCCGTTTTATTCCCCTTAATCAGCAGGCTGCAGATTTCCTGCAGTACGCAGGGATCCGGCTTTAAGCTGTAGCAGACCTTTAAAATTCGGTACAGACCATCCGTGTACTCCCTTTCCTTCTGTACCAGATACAAAAACTGCAGAATAACATCATCATTTAACATTTCCTGTTTTGCGCCGTATAGTAAAAGCTGTTTTTCAAAGGGATGGAGCCTTGTCAAAAGGGAGGGGTTCAGATTCAGCAGAAGCAGCGCCTCCACATAGATAATCGGGCTTCGGCAGCCCCTCTCAAACTGCTCCTCCAAAAACATCCATCTCTTGGAAAAGCTGCGGTTATATTCGTCGGAAAGATAGAGCAGCAGCCACGCTACACGCCACTCGCTGCGGTTCTTTTTGTAAATGTGTTCCACCTTATCCGTGATTTTATCGATATATGCTTCGTCCCTGCTCACAAGCGTCGTCAGGTAAAGATAATATGCCTCCAGCACAGGGTCCGTCCACGCATCGCCATAGATAATATCCGCGGCATGGTCTAAAAACCACTGCGCTTCGTTAAACCGCTCCTCCGTAATGAGTAATTGCGCCTGAAAAAGCTTTGCCGAAATGTCAAAATCATCCTCTGACGCCATCCTGTCCACCAGACTGCCGCTCTCCCGAAGCCACGTGGAAGCGCTGATTCGCTTCAGCCTGAATGACTGATAAAGCTCCATCAGCTCCCATGTCTGCCGCTTCTTTTCCCTGCGCAGCACGCCGGCCTCGCCCATGCCC
>CAMWLB010000134.1 GCA_947174985.1 uncultured Lachnospiraceae bacterium
TGTATAACAGCCAGGCACCACGCCTTCCCCGCTCAAAAAAAGGATCACGTCCAAGCTCGAAAGGCCCGCCCTAACCACTGACGTTTTTTAATGGGTGCCTTAGGGAATAGACGACCTTACGGGCTGGTTGCAGGCGCGCCGGTACTACAAAGTTCTATGCGCAAGTGTCAGCTACTCACAACAGACTGGCGAATGCTCTCCAAATCATATTCGTCTCCACACTGCCCTTACTGCCCAGAAGCAGAAGTTATAGAGGCTGTATGCTACGGAGAGGCCTTCGGCTTTTCGGTAGAGCGCCCAGATTCTTCGGATTGCTTCCAGTTTGTTGGAAGAAAGGGATTTTGCGGGTCTTCTGTAGCGCACCAGGTTTTCATTGAGACCGTGTGCCGTGATGCCGCCTCTGAGTACTTTAAACCACAGTGCTGTGTCCTCGCTTTTTATGATGGGCATATTGAGTTTTTCTTTTGCCAGCTTTGCCGTATCGAACATAACGGTGGAGGTAAAGATTGTTGTATTTTTCAATGCTTGCTTATATTGCATTGTCTGCGGCACCTTGACGATTTTACCGGTTCCTTTTCCTTTTTCATCTGCAAATTCGTAGCCGGTAAAGGAAAAAGCGGCATCTTTTTCTACCATGAAGGCAAACTGCTTTTCCAGCTTGTCCGGACTCCACAAATCGTCTGCATCCAGATACGCCACAAAACGTCCTTCCGCCTTTGACAGCCCGTGATTTCTTGCTCTTGCCGCGCCGCTGTTTTTTTGCTTCAGGACATGAATTCTGGCATCGCCTTTTTCCAATTCTTCCAGTATCCGCAAGCTTTCGTCCGTAGAACCGTCCTCCACAAGTAAAAGTTCCCACTCCGGATAGGTCTGCGCCTTCACGCAGTCCACCGTCTCCCTGATGTATTTTTCCGCATTATAAACCGGTACGATAATGCTGACTTTCTCTTTCATTTTGCCTCCATTTTAAAGCCTTACAGCAGCCTGTATATGACATATTTGTCAGTCTTGGCAAAATACACATACTCGCCCTGATTTTCCATCGCCGACTGCAAATTTTCCCCACCGTCTCTTTCCACCGAGAACACCAGATAGTGATATCCCGCGGAAGCACAGTAACTCAAAAGCATTTCTTCCTTCCACAGGGCCTCTTCTCCCTCGCTTCCCGCTTCCAGCGTACCGTTCACCCAGTTATGCAGCTCTGCCATATCGCCCATATAGGTGTCATAGATGTACGCCGACAGCTCTGTTTCCCAAAGATTTCTACCATAGGGAAGCAGTATGTGCCCGCTGTATATTCTTGCCCATGCCGCCACTTCATCCGGTGCAAGCAAAAACACACCTCCCTCGTCGGGAATTTCAAGCAGTCTAAGCACTTCTGCCGTCTCTTTTGGCAGTTTATCCCCATCAAAATCCTGTTCTGTCATTCCCTTTGCTGATGTAAGTGTTCCACAGAAAAAAAGCAGCAAAGCAAGTACCGCCACCGCAAGCGTTTCGTAAACGCGCTCCCGTTTTCCAGAAACTGTCTTTCTGAGCCTGCCCCGCTCCGCTGCATACCCTGATGATATTTTTGAGACGGCCGCTACCGCTGCACAGGCAAGAACCGCCGTCATCGGCAGTAATGCCCACAAATTTTCGTATCCATAAAATTGCGTCTGGTAAAGCAGAAGCAGTTTTACGGAAACAGGGCACAGGAGCAGAAGCAGCATAATTGTTGCAAACTGCCTGAATTCTTTTCTTTCAAACTCCTTTATGAGCCACAGCAGCAAAAGCGATACCATAAACAACATCAAAAACTGTCCGCTTTCTGTCAGACTGTGATAACTATTTTTTAAAAATCGGAAAAATTCTGCCATGTTTACTCCCATTTCAAGCTTTCTTCTTTTGACGAAGCCGGATGCTTACCTGTCTGACAAGCCTTATAACAAGTACGATACCTACTGTAACGGCAGCATAGCCCGCTCCGTAAAAGGTCCATGCCACGCATATCTCCGCAAGCAGGCAAAGAATTACACCCTTCCACTTTTGCTGCAAGGTACATAGCAGTACATAGGGCAGAATTATCCCTGCCCGAACCGCCGTGCCTCTGTATCCGCCAAAAAACAAATGAAATCCATCCATCGCTCCGCTATAACAGCCAAACTGATAGGCAAGTGCCACAAAGAGTAAAAATAACGCCTGCTTTTTTCCTTCTTTCGGAAAAAGGTATGCTGCCCATCTGCCATACACCAGATAACTCAGCAGAAGCACAATACCGGGGATAATGCCATAGCACATAAGCTGCGCCGATATGCCTGTAAAACTGCACAACACGGCATACAAAGTCGGCAGCGCCAGTATCTGAAGCCGCAGCGGCATCCCTGTCGTAAAAGCCTGTCCCGTCAGCGGATTCACCGTATAAATCCCATTTGCCGCCAGCATGGTCTGCACCGTTTCCACCGTAATGTCTCCTGCCGTATACGGCACCTGCATTCGGTAGTTCCATATAAGCTGAAATAAAATCAACGCACCGATTATTACAAACAAAACCGGATAAAGCTGGAACAGCTTAAGGAGACGCCTTCCTCCTGCCTCTTTTTTCTCCTTATTCTGTTTGTTTGGAATTACCCGGCGAATCACCCACGGGCAGACTGCTGCCACAAGCGCAAATAGAAACAATACCGCCATAATCCACGCACAGGTCCGAAGCGGCAATTTTAAAAAAAGCGCCGCCAGATGGGCGGCTTCCGCCAGCCCGATAACTATCAGACTTCCCTCTATCAGCTTTTCCGATGTCGTTTTCTGCATTGTACCCTCCAGATAAATTCTTCCCAATTTTACCATATTTTTATCACAAGCACAACAAAATCGAAATACTAATTGTCCTCTTTAAAACAGTATGATATAATGTGATTTAATGTATAATCTTATTTGAGAAACAAATATATTCTATGGAAAAGAGGAATGTACGATGCCTAAAGAAAGATTTGAATTTGGAGAAAACTGGAGTAAATTCTTGGGAGTTTTGTCAGAAGAACGTATAAAAGAAGCTGAAAAATCGCTTCAAAGTTGGCTCGGCATAACCGATTTGCAAGGTAAGCGTTTTTTAGATGTTGGTTCAGGAAGCGGATTGTTTAGTCTGGCTGCCAAAAATTTAGGCGCAAAGGTTTTCTCTTTTGATTATGACGAAAACAGCGTAAAATGCGCTCAATATTTAAAAAATAAATTCTATAAGGACGATGACGATTGGCAGATTGAACGCGGCGATGCTTTAAATAAAAAATATTTGTCTCAGTTCAAAAACTACGATGTTGTATATTCATGGGGCGTATTGCATCATACCGGAAATATGTATAAGGCATTAGATAACGTAAGCAGTCTGGTTGCATTACAAGGAACCCTGTTTATTTCAATTTACAACGACCAGGGATTCGCAAGCAAAATATGGAAAGCAATAAAGAAAGCATATAATAGTGCTCCAAAATCATTACGTAATTTTATTCTCTTTCCCTGTTTCCTTAGGTTGTGGGGACCTACCACAGTAAAAGACTTCCTAAAAGGAAGGCCCTTCCATACATGGCGCACATATGCAAAGCAAAGAGGGATGTCACCATATAGGGATGTCGTAGACTGGGTAGGCGGTTATCCCTTTGAAGTAGCAAGGCCGGAACAAATATTTGATTTTTTCCATAAGAGAGGTTTTTCTCTGGAAAAAATATCCACATGTGGCAACGGTCATGGGTGCAATCAGTATGTTTTCAAAAGAGAACGGTAACTTTCATTTTAAGCGCGGCTACAAAAAGGCAGCAGAAATGTACTTTCTGCTGCCTTGTGCAATCGTCGAACGGACCGGTTCACATTGCCGTTTTGCTATCTATACCGATTTTCTATATTACATCGCCTTTATATCCAGTCTGATTTTATCTGCAATTCTTGCAATGTACTCGCTGTTTGTCGGTCTGGTCTTACCGTCCTGAATTGAGTAGCCAAATAATTTTTCAAAGGTCTGCGTATTGCCTCTTTCCCATGAAACCTCTATGGCGTTACGAATGGCACGTTCTACCTTTTGGTCAGTTGTCTTAAAATGTCTGGCTATCACCGGATACATCAGCTTTGTCACACTGGTGACCACCTCTATGTCCCTTCCTGTCATCAATATAGCGGCACGCAGATAATAGTAGCCCCGCAAATGCGCCGGAACTCCTATATCAAGCATTACCTCCGTAATGTACCTTTCAAGTTCAGTGTCGTTAATCGTAACAATATCCATTTAAATCCCTTCCTCCATGTCGATTGCTGCCCATTCATGCGATTACATATGCATCCTAGCACATTTAAGAACATTTTGGAAGAGACCTGCTCTATTATTCACCGCGAATATCGAATATTTAGCTGTGCTTTTGATTTTAAACTTCTTCCTTCAGCAAATATATGGGTCTTTTTTTGACTTCCATGTAGGTTTTTGCCAGATACTGTCCCACAATTCCCAGACAGAAAAGCTGGACGCCGCTAATCAGGGAAATAATACATACCAAGGAGGGCCAGCCCGAAACCGGATCCCCAAAAATCAGGGTTCTGATTACAATAAACAGAATCAGTATAAAGGCCAGCACACAGAACAGCACGCCCATAACGGCAGCAAAAGAAAGCGGAACTGTGGAAAAGGCAGTGATTCCCTCAATAGAATACAAAAGAAGCTTCCAGAAATTCCACTTGGTTTCTCCTTTTTTGCGCTCCACATTTTCATATTCCAGCCACTTGGTCTGAAACCCTACCCAGCCGAAAATACCCTTTGTAAAACGGTTATATTCCTTCATTTCCAAAATCGCGTCCACCATCTGTCTTGTCATCATACGGTAGTCCCTTGCACCGTCCATAATTTCCGTCTTGGAAATCCGTTTCATCAGGCGATAAAACATACGGGCAAAAAAAGAGCGGATGGGCGGTTCTCCCTTGCGGTTCACCCTTCTTGTCGCAACGGAATCATACCCCTGCCCCATGTAGGAAAGCATCTCGGGCAGGAGTGATGGTGGATCCTGCAAATCCACATCCATAAGCACAACATAGTCACCCTTCGCCCTGTTCAGCCCCGCATACATGGCTGCCTCTTTTCCAAAATTACGCGAAAAAGAAAGCAGATGCACCCTTCCATCCTTCTCATGAAGCTTTTTTACTTCCGCTGCCGTTCCGTCCTTAGAACCGTCATCCACATACACAAGCTCCCACTCTATTTCTTTTTCCTGAAAAAAGGCTTCATTTTTAATAAATTCCTCATAGAAAAAAGGAACATTTTCCTCCTCATTGTAACAAGGTACTATCACACTTAACAACTTCATATGAATACTCCATATTTGTTTACAGGTAGTCAGATTTTCCCTGTTCCTCCAGAAAATCCACCAGTTTTTTAACCTCCTGCGCCCGCTGCCTCGGACAAATCAGAATGGCGTCCTTCGACTCCACTACAATCAAATCCTTTACATAAGCAACAGCGATTAATTTATTTTCACTATAGCAGATTGTTCTTTCCGTGTCCATCATTATATGACTGCCCACGCCTACGTTTCCCTTTGCATCCTTTTTGTGCAGCACCTCCAACGCGTCCAGACTGCCAATATCGCTCCAGCCGAAATTCCCTTCCAGCATCAGCACGCCGCCGGCACGTTCCATGATGCCGTAATCTATGGATATTTTAGGAATTTTAGGGTAAATTTCCTCTATAACCTGCTGCTCTCTGTCGGTCCCCATGGCGTTTCCGATTGCAGCCAAATAACCATAAATATCGGGCAGAAGTTTTTGAAACCAGTCAAGTATCCGCGAAGCCTTCCAGATGTACATGCCGCTGTTCCATGCATAACAGCCCTCCGCCAGATAAAAAGCCGCCGTTTCTTCCTCCGGCTTTTCTACAAATTCCTCCACCAGTCGATAATCCTCTTCTGCAACAGGCGTATTTCTGATATAGCCATAACCGGTTGCCGGATACTCAGGCCTTATGCCGATGGTAATGAGTCCGTCCTTTTCCTCTGCCAGCGTCACGCCGCGTCTTACCGTATCAGCATAGCTGTTTACGTCTCTGATATAATGGTCAGAGGGCATAACGCACATAATGCCGTCCCCATACTTTTTTAGTATCTCCATGGCGGCATAACCAATACAGGCAGCGGTGTTACGCGCTGCCGGTTCCGCCAGTATATGACTTTTTTCAACCCTTCCTTCCATCACGGCAAGTGTCTTTTCCGCATAAAGTGTGTTGGTAACCACAAAAATATCCTCAGCCGCCGCAACCTGCTTCAGACGGTCATAAGTCTCGTTTACCAGAATATCTTTTCCCGAGAGATTTAAAAACTGCTTTGGCTGCTCTCTTCTGCTCAAGGGCCAGAAGCGGGTTCCACCGCCGCCTGCCATAATCACTCCATATACCTTCATTCATGCACCCCGCATATCACAGGCGCCGCCTGCACTTCTTAACGTCTGGCTTCTCCTTCATTCTCCACAAACCACTTGTAGGCAAGTTCAATCCCTTCCTCAAGCTCCACCTTATGCTGCCATCCCAGTTCATGCAGCTTCGTAACATCCGTCAGCTTTCTCGGCGTACCATCCGGCATACTGTCATTCCAATGGATTTCGCCCTTATATCCCGTAACTGCCTTTACTTTCTCCGCAAGCTCCCGTATGGTAATTTCTTTTCCGGTTCCGATGTTCACATGTTCCTCGCCATCATAGTGTTCCAGCAGGAACACGCAGGCATCCGCCATATCATCCACATATAAAAACTCACGCAGCGGCGAACCTGTTCCCCACAATTCCACGAAAGGCTTTCCCTCACAGAATGCTTCATGAAACTTTCGAATCATGGCGGGCAGCACATGGGAGCCATTCAAGTCGTAATTGTCATGCGGCCCATACAGATTGGTCGGCATACAGCTTATAAAATTATCGCCATACTGCCTTTTAAAGAAGCGGCACATCAGAAGGCCTGAAATTTTGGCGATGGCATAGGCTTCATTGGTCTGCTCCAAAGGCCCCGTAAGCAGCGCGCTCTCCGGAATCGGCTGTGGCGCCAGCTTCGGATAGATGCAGGTGCTTCCCAAAAAGAGCAGCTTTTTGACACCTGCATCATGTGCACTCTTAATAACGTTGCACTGTATCTGCATATTCTCATAGGCAAAATCCGCAGGTGTGGTATTGTTGGCATTGATGCCGCCCACCTTTGCCGCCGCAAGTACCACCACATCCGGCGCTTCCTCTTCAAAAAACGCTTTTACCTGCGCCTGATTCGTCAAATCAAGCTCGCTGTGGCTTCTCCCGACAATATTTTGGTAGCCCTTTTCCCTGAGATTTCTGACGATGGCGCTTCCCACCAGCCCTCGGTGTCCCGCCACATATATTTTGTCCGTCTTCTGTATGTCTGCTCCCATCTGCATCCCTTCCTCCATTTTCCCGTACCGGCGCTCTGCTGCTTTCTTGTCACACTATTTACAGCATGCTGCTTCTTTCTGTTTTTGTCTGTATGTCTCACAGTCCATGCCTGCAATTTGAAGCATATCCGCATTCATCATCATGGCTGTCAGTTCCTCAAAGTTTACTTCGCGCTCCCAGCCAAGCTGACGCTTCGCTTTGGAGGCATCACCCCACAGATATTCTACCTCGGCCGGCCGGTAAAAAGCAGGGTCTACATCCACCAGCAATCTGCCAGTCGCCGCGTCATATCCCTTTTCTTCCAAGCCTTTTCCTTCAAAACGAACCTCTATCCCCAGATTGGAGAAGGCTTCCGTCACAAACTCGCGCACCGTATGCGTTTCTCCGGTTGCCAGCACATAATCCTCCGGTGTCTCCTGCTGCAGCATTTTCCACATTCCCTTTACATAATCGCCTGCAAATCCCCAGTCTCTTTTTGCGTCCATATTGCCGAGGGACAGCTTTTCCTGCTTTCCGGCAACCATGTTGGCAATGGCAAGCGTAATCTTTCGTGTCACAAAATTTTCACCTCTTCGGGGCGACTCATGATTGAACAAAATCCCGTTCACTGCATACATGCCATAGGAT
>CAMWLB010000135.1 GCA_947174985.1 uncultured Lachnospiraceae bacterium
ACCGGATGCGGCACAGCTAAAACTACATCCAACACTCCAGATACGGAACCGTTCCAAAGTCCTGCAGAATCCACTCCGTCTACAGAATCCGAACCGGAAGAAAATCTTAATTTCTACATCGGGCAGATTGTTGAATGTCCAGTAGAAATTTCTGGCATTTGGGCCATTGATCTAGACCCGGACTTATTTAATCTTTGCATGACAGAACCCACCATCCTTGAATTCGGTGATGGCTTTCTGACTGCAAAAGGTATTTTAACCAACGAAATTTTTTCCACTGCAGAAGAAGTCACTGTGCAATATGATTTTATCGAATATGAAGGCGTTAATCTGCTATCCGGCGGAAAATGCCTGACAGAAGGTGATATCATGCTTGCTCCTGCAGTCCCCTTTACAATAGATTTTTTGTATGACCACGTCACTGAAGTCGAAATTACCATTGATGAAACCGTTATCAATGGAGGCACTGTAAGATATCCTTTGACCAGGGATACATTTACTATTGAATTATCAGAAGACGGCTGGAAAGATTATTTTACCTATTTCGGAACGATTACACTAACCGATGCCGAAGGAAATATATACCGTACATGGCGCAATTATGGTATCAACTACACCGGAGGAGAATATATCAATTTTAAATGGGAAGTATCCTACCCTTATTTTCCAGTCATTCCGGTAACAGAGTAGTTCTTTGATGTCCCAATTTGGGACGCGACAAAAGTTTTATAAAGGGCTGAATCAGAAAAGCGTCCGGCAAATTATAGACTGGACGCTTTTTTAATTGAAGGATATGTATTACTACAAGCAAGCAAAGCCCCGGATTTGCCGCTCTGAGGCTTTTCTTGCTCGTCATGGTTGATTTTTAGTACGTCTGCTTCATGTCACTTATTCCCAACAAATAATCAGACGACACTCCGTAAAGTTCGCACAGCCCGTAAACCATGGCTATCGGCAGGGCATTGGTTCCTGTCTCATATCTGGAATATACCCTCTGATTAATCTGTAGAACCGCAGCCACCTGTTTCTGCCCGTAGTCATGGTCTTCGCGGAGCTCTTTCATTCGGCGTAAGTACTTTCTGTTGTCCATTGCTGTAACACCCCTTTTCTTTTGTTATGCTTTGATTGTACCATCATTACTACAGATAAGAGGTTTTTACTACTAAGTTGGAATATTTTTCTTGAAACGCTGTGGCAGTTATTCCTTTCTAGCCACTCTGCCGTGTCCCAATTTGGGACACAAAAAGTCCGGTCAATTTCAACAAAAACTGACCGGACTTAAAATAATAACCTTTTCGCCGCCTAGTAGACAAGCCGATGCTGAACAATATCTTTAGCAGCCTGCCTTGTATATACTACCTGATACATCACCATTCCACCTCGTCTTCCGCCAGACAGTCCTCCAAAGGTGTATTGCCACCTTCTATGATGGATTCTGCCATACCCGGTATCGCATTTAAAAACAGTGTCTCCTGTATTACACCCGGTAGTTCTGCTTTTGCCGCTCTTTTCATTGCCCGACATTTCTTCTCACCTAATTGCTTTTTGTAATAACCAGAAATGCTATCTACTGTAATATATTGGCTTCCCAAACAGTCACCATAGCCTTTTCGCAATTCAGTTGTAATTTCCAACAAGTTCGCCGCCAAACTGTCATATAAAAAAACTTCATTTCCAGTCTGTATCTCTTGATATATATTTGACCTTTCAAGATATTCTTTCACACGGCGGTTCTCTTTTGTATTCGCTATGCAACAAAACAACTTTACTATCTCATTAGCACGTTCCTTACCCCTATTATTTTTTTCATAACCCTTGTTGTTCATAATCTTCTAATTCTTCCACCTGCTCAATCGTCAAACCGGTATACTGGGAAATATCCTCTATTGATAATTGATTCTTCTTTAACATCTTTAAAGCCACTTGCCTTTTGTTCTGTTCTATGCCCTGCTCATACTTTTCCTGATATCTCATCTGCAATGTCATATAGTCCATCCTCCATTTCTCATTTTTTCTGACCGATTCGATCTCTTCCTCCAGTGCCTTTGTATAATCGTCTGATGCTCCCTTGCCGTCAATAAAGTCAAGCACTTTCTTCATTTCCGGTGTAATGTCATCCATGGTTCCCTTTGTGTTCAAAATAATCTTTGTAGCATCGTCGCCAAGCCTTAGCCTAAAATCCTGTATACATCGGTTTTCAAAGGTATAAATATGCCTTCCCTCTCCGAACAAATCAAAGGTACATACGAAAATAATAAAGCTACGTTTCAGGTTTTTGTAATTTTCCCCTTTTTCCAAAATGCCAAGGTCTATCATTCCCTGATAATATCTTGTTCTCTTAGGCAGGTTTCCGTTTTCCGTGGTCTGCATCTCAATATTATATACCGAATTGTTGTCATCCTCCACATAGATATCAAGCCTCACGCTTTTTGCATCCGCTGAAAGATCTATCGTATCCTGCGACTTAGGATATTCAATCCGGGATATTTTTATGCCAAGTACTCTCTCCAAAAAAGGCTTGCAGAATTTCGGATTTCTCATAACAACGCTGAACATAAAATCATCTTTGAGCTGCAATTCCTCAAATGCTTTCTCCATATATGAACCCCTTTAATTCTTTCTTTTTCTTTCCCTTATATTATAATCTATGCCTGTGCAATTGACAAGCACTGTGTTTTCTAACCTTCCAATGGTTCTATTGCGTCCCAAATTGGGACGCAATAAGTCCAGTCAGCTTCTCTTTCTGAACACGTATAGACATTATACGTATTTCATATTATAATAATGCATGGAATGTAATGTAAAATGCAAAAAACAAGAGAACAGGAGAACATTTTTATGTTATCTGCTTATCCTGCCTGCTTTATCAAAGAAGACAATGGATACTCTGTTATCTTTCCGGATTTAAACAATCTATCCACTTGCGGATGCACTTTAGATGAATCCCTTTCTATGGCAGTTGATTGTCTCGCCGGCTATTTGTACTGGCTTCAAAAAGACGGAGAAACTGCACCAGTTGCTTCTCCTATCGATAAAATCAATCCTTCAGAAATTGCAGAAGAATTGGAAGTATCACCCAATGAAGCATTCGTAAACATCATTACTGTAGACGTTGCCGAATATGCTAAAGCTCATTTGGAGGTAAATATGCATAAGTATGAGCGTATTATATATTGGTCTGAAAATGACAATAAATTTATTGTTGAGGTTCCGGAACTTGCCGGATGTATGGCAGATGGATACACTGCAGAGCAGGCGTTAAGAAATGCCGAAATCATTATCTCAGAGTGGATAGAAGCCGCAAAGGAAATCGGGAGGGAAATTCCGCAACCTAAAGGGCGCTTAATGTATGCCTGAAAAGCGGTTATCCAAAAATAGTCGCCTTAGTTTTGCAGACGTGGAGCGGCTATTTTGGTAGTTTTATTATTATCCCTGCTTCCGATGGCGTATTTGGAACCGAAGCAGGTCAGGCAGGACAGATATTTTTAGTTCTTCTTGTTCCGCTTATCAAGGAAGATACGGAACGCAAAAAGAATTCCCAGAGAATTATAGTTCTTTGGGAATTCTTTTGTACTTTACATATCAGGACTTCTTTTTGTTCTGTACGTTCATTGTTGCCCCTCACCTCGCTAATATACCACTCTCATATCAGTTTTTTCAACAGTTTTTTTAAAAATATTTGGTTGAATTTTTCTGCTCCTTATGATATATTGGGCATAGGAAAAGCACCCACTCCAAAGGTGGATGCTCCCGAGAAATGGTTTGCTCTTACGAGCCTTGCCTATCCTGTGGGTCAGACAGGATAGGCATTTTTATTTTTTCTTACTGTTTCTCTTGTCGAGAAAGGTCAGAAACGCAACAATCAAGCTGCCAACGGCTACTAACAGTGTCAGTATTCCAATGAAAATTGAGATAATCTCAAATGCTGTCATATTACGCACCTCCCTTCCTATGTATTCCTAGCAAGCTAGAACATTGGCTCGGGAGGCTGCCACCCTGTCATGGGTGCTCTCCTTGGAAAAGTTTCCTTTTCCATTGGTTTATCGCTATGCTCATAATCATATCATTATTAATACAAAATTTCAATTATTTCTAACAAGAAAATTGAAATTTTAAATTATTATCAAATTTTATTGAATTACTCTACTTCTCGTGTTATATTAGGCATAAGAAAAGCATCCACTCCAAAGGTAGATACTTCCGACAATTAGGTTATGTCCTTACGAACAACGCCTCATCTGTTTGCAGACAGGATAGGCATTTTTATTTTTTCTCGTTCCTCTTATCGAGAAAGATACGGAACGCAAAAAGAATTCCCAGAGAATTACAGCTCTCTGGGAATTCTTTTTGTGCTTTACATATCAGTTTGCATATTCTATAATGCCAATAGGCAAAAAGAAATCACAAATTCATGAGGACAAGAAACGAATCCCCTAACTGTATGCAGTACAGTCTGGGGATTCTTCTTTTCTTTTATAGTGTCAAAGTAGTATCTCACCTCCTGCTGCTTTTTTGCACGGAAGCTTGTGGCCTCTGCACCGGTCTTTGTGCTTTCTGGCGTTCTTTGATTCGGCTGCTTGCTGTCTCGCGATGCTGTGCCGTTCTGCCCTCTGTAGCTCTTACCTCTGTCTGTACTGCTGCTCCTTTTCCGCTCACTTTTTTCTTTGTCCCCTGTGTAACTTTCTCCGGTGCTTTCATCTGCTCCTGCCTCGGTACCTCCCGCGGTCTTTGTACGGATACTTCCCTTTCGTCAAAGCTTCCTCCGTAACCACCTGCAGCAGTTTCAAACTGAAAAACTGCAGCTCTTTCATAAAATGCTGCCATACTTGGACGCTGCACCGTTGCACCGGTTCCGCCGCCTGCCCCGGTATGCCCTCCGGAAGGCTCAAATTGGAAAATTGCCCCTCTTTCGTAAAGAAATGCCTTACCACCCCTTTCAGGGGCTATTTGGGGCTCCTGCGCACCCACAACCCTATTCCCCGCCTTGGAAGGCGCCGCTTCTGTTGTTCCTCTAGCTGCAAGTGCCATTACCGGTCTTTCCACCACTTCCTTTTCATTTTCCTGTTTGCCGGTTTCCACTTCCATGACGGAAACCCTTGTCATCGCACGCCCTGCCATGCCAGCAGCTTCCCTTCCGATTTCAGCAGTAAGTTTTGCCGCCTGCCCGGCCGCGCGCCCTGCATTGCGCACTTTATCAAGCGCCATATATCCATCCGTGCCATTCCGCAGCATCGCCCTCGCATATCCCGGCTGGGAAACACCCTTCTGCAGCTTGCTCATTACCCCAAGCAGTTCGTTTCTCTTAACCAGCGCAAGCACGGCAACCACCGTTTCCACAATCATCACGACAAGCCACCCCCAGTCTCCGGCACAGGTTTCATAGAGCAGCGCATCCATCTTTAACAGCAGCCCCATGAGAAAAGACATGATAAGGATGCTGAGCTGCGATTCCAATACCTTCCGCAGCCATTCCGTCAACAGTCTCTCGTACCCCGGCACCATAATCAGGATTAACACAACCGGCGCGAGAAACGTATAAAAAATGGCTATCAATTGGAAAAACAGCGTCAGGAGCGCCATCAGGATATAGATAACACATTTGATTACAAAAGGAATCAGGTAGGTAAACATAAAACCTATTTTCTCCGCGCCCCTATCCGTGTCAAAGGCGTTTCCTTCGTATTTTTCCACTAGATCCTTCCGTTTTTTGCTTCCCGGCTTATAATCTTCAGTACCATCACCCAATAACTGTTTTATGGTTTCTTCCCCTGGTTCCTCCCCGTTAAATTCGATAAACACCCAAGGCTGGTGGATCAGGTTCATCCAAAGTGCCCCCGCCGACTGCGCCGCATAATCGGAAATGTCCACCTGCCCGCCTCCCTGCATCCCCATCAGTGCCTGCGTGCTGATGGATTTTGTGATTTCCGTAGTTTTTGTCAGCACGGTTGACGATTCCTGCACCACAAGGATGGACAATACCACAATGGCAACCACCTTCAGAACCTGCCCGTATGCCCCCATCAGATCTCTCCTTACCATTTTACGCAGCATAATGACTGCACTTCCGCAGAAGCCTAAGAGAAACAGCGGCTTAAAAATACCGCTGTTCAAGGCGGACTGTATGCCATTTATCTGATCCTTAAACATTGCCGACATGTCAAAATCCATACAGTAATAAAACAGCATCACCGTAACCTTTCCCAGCCATTTGATAAAGGTAAAGAGCATATTGGCAATGCTATTCATGATTGCATCCCCTGATTCCAGCAAGCCGGCTTTTTTCATGTCAAGATAATAATAATCTGACCGGTTGATATATTTGGCTTCACCGGAAGATTCAAACCTTGTCACATTGCCATTTACCGCATCGGTTGCCGCCATTGATGGAACCGACAAAGCCAAAACAACGCCAATTATCAGAAGCAGCAAAGCAACCGCCATCCTGATATAATATTTTTTCTTCTCCATATTCGTTCCCTCATGAGTCCCCTAAAAATTCAAACCGCGGGCGCCGAAAAAAGCGAAAATTACATCCATGCATGGGCGGTGAAAAGTTTGTCCCGTCCACCGGATTGTAACTGTTGCTTCCCGTTGCTGTTGATATGCCCACGCGCCCTTTGGGAGCGTCAGCAGTCCCAAAGTACTTGCCGCCGCAGTGAATCCAGTATGTTTTATTGTTATATGTGCCTATGTATATGCCTACATGGTTTATCTGACCGCTGCGCATGGCCGCTGGATCATATAGAAATCCCAAATCACCCACCTTAAGCTCATCTGCCGTGATTTCCTCCGATGCATACCATTGCTGCGCCGTTCCTGCTACCGCCACGCCTTCCGGGACTTTACCGTTGCTGGCTCCCACTCCAAAGCATTGCACATAGACCCAATCCACAAATCCGGAGCAGTCCAGCGGACCGGTTGGCGGTCCTGTCTGGCTCGATTTACCGCCCATCAGATACGGGTGATTGATAAGCGATATGGCAACCAGCGCAAGCTCCTGTCTTGTCACCTCCCCTTGTACAATGTCCGGCAGCACAATATCCGGAAAATGATAGCTGTAACCATACATCGCCGCCATATAGTTTGAATTGTAGAGTTCCATGACATTCTGAATATTTTCCTCATCCAAGCCTATAAAGTCCCTAAGGACCACCTCATAATCCGGATTAGCAATCAGTGTTGCCGTATACTTTATCTCATTTGTGCTCTTTTCTTCTGCTGCGGCATTTATCGCTTCCATCATGCTGTTTACATCCCTGTAAGTCAGCTCATCGATGGACAGCCCCGCATATTCCAGAATTTCTTCCTGCCCCGTATAATAACATACTGCCTGTGACACCCACTCGATTTCTTCCGCTGCTTCCTCTCCGGCGTCTTTTCCGGATTCCTCCGCTGCTTCAGTTTCTCCCGCTTCTTCCGCCTGCTCCCCTTCCTCTCCTTCCGGCACTTCCAGAACCACCGGAATCATTTCATCTTCTAAGAGAATACAAAACTGAAGCGACGTGAGCAGCGGGTTGTATTCTTCCATATCGCTTAAGCCTAATGACTGCGCATGGATGCCATCTGCCAATAGTGCAATATCCCATGGCACACCAAGTTCTGTGCCTATGTATTGATACCGATAAGCCTGCTCTTCGCTGGCAAACACCATCAACGGTGATGCTATGCTTCCTACTCCGCCACCACCAAGCCCTGATATGCATAAGCCGAGCAGCAGCACCGGAAATACCATTGTTATCAGTCCAACTATAACCGCTTTCTTCATCAAATAACCTCTTTCCTGAATAATTCTTCATCTGAAAAGTCAAAATCAAAATCCTCCGGCTCTTCCTGTTCCGTCGGCGTTTCTTCTTTGTCTGCAGCATCAAGAACTGGTTCCGGCGTCTCTTCCACACCCGCAGCATCAAGAACCGGTTCCGGTGCTTCCTCTTCCGCTTCTTTCAGCAGTTCCCTGTAA
>CAMWLB010000136.1 GCA_947174985.1 uncultured Lachnospiraceae bacterium
GGATATAACCTATATAATAATCTTGGAAAGTACAAAGGAGGAATTGATAATGCCAGTTATTTCAAGGTTTTATGGGATTGTAATAAAAATGTATTTAAGATAAAAAGAACATAATCCGCCGCATATTCATGCGATTTATGGGGAGTATGTAGGTATGTTTACTTTAGAGGATGGTGAAATGTTTGAAGGAGATATACCTGTAAGAGGGCAGCGGATGGTAAAAGAATTTATTGAATATTATCGTGAAAAACTGTATAAGATGTGGGAAACACAAGAGTTCGAGACTTTACCGCCGATAGAATGACAGGAAGGAGGATGTGGCATGACACATAAAATTAAATCCGTTAAGCCGCTGGAAAATTTTGTATTATTAGTTCTGTTTCAAAACGGTATAGAAAAGACATACAACATGCGTGATTTGTATGCGGTGTTTCCACAATTCAAAGAATTTGAAAGAGTAGTCGGTTTGTTTGAACAGGTGAAGGTTGATATTGGCGGGTATGGAATTTATTGGAATGATGAACTTGATTTGGACGCTGAGGACATATGGGAAGGTGGCATCAGGACAGGCAATCAACCCAAAATGGATGCAGCGGCTTTGTTAGCTGAAAATCTAATGGTGTCAAGAGAGTTGACCGGAATGACCCAAAAACAATTGTCTGAAATTACCGGAATATATCAAGCGGATATAAGTAAAATAGAAAGAGGTCTTGCAAATCCTTCTTTGTCAACTTTAAAAAGATTGGCAGAAGGGCTTGGAATGACATTGAAGATTGAATTTGTAAGCGAATAGGGGAATTATGTTTGATGAGAGAAAGGAAGAATTCATATGGCAAAGGAAAAGCAGTCGGGCAGGGCAGTAAAAATAGCTGGAATTGTGTGGGGAGTAACGCTGCTTGTGACAGCGCTTTTTTATTTTATAAAGGCAATGCTGCCTGCAGGGGTGGTGTACAGGGTGTGGCTGGAGCGCACGGGAACGGCATGGACGCTGTTTGTACAGCCGCTTACGCTGGTGGTTTTTCTGCTGTGCCGACTTTGGAAGAACGCAGCAAAGACGCGCAAGGCTGCTGCTTATATAGTGGTAACGATGGTTGTCTTGTTTGGCTTTATGCTGTACCTTATGTTTGCCATTGTGTATACATGGGTATTGGGGCTGGCGCTTGGGCATGAGACGGAATTTGCACCGGGGATTATAAAGACGCAGACAGAAAATTTGGATTCTATTGCTTCTTACACTACATACTATGAAGATAAAGGCATTTTTGTAAAAAAAGAGTACGAGCCCATGTCCGATATTGTGCTCTTGGCAATGGAAATGAAATATGGGGAAAAGTTTGTGATAGCAGGGGAATCGGAAAGAGCGGGATGCTATCTGCTCAGTCCGGCTGACAATCCTGCTCTTATCTTTGAGGTGCAGGAGGTTATGGGTCATTTTACGGACAACTATGAAACGGTGCAGAAAGAAGATGGTGAAAAATAAAGTGGATTTAAGGATTCCTTAATAACTTTCCTGCTATAAAGGTAAAGTACATTATAATATTGCTCCCGGTATACATATTTTGGGTAAGTGCCGGGGCAGGAAAGGCAGGGATACATGTACTTTCATATTTTAAAGCGGGATTTGAAGAGAAAAAAGACCATGAACTGTATTCTGTTTCTCTTCATTACTCTTGTGGCAATGTTTTTGTCAAGCAGTGTAAATAATATGGCTGCCGTAGGAACGGCGCTGGAGCATTATTTTGACAAAGCCGGAGTCGGGGACTATTTTGTGGTGACAAGAATGGGCTCGTCAGAAAAGGCGATGGAGGATATCTTAAGTCAGGTGGAAGCGGTGAAAGCCTATGGCAGAGAACCGGTATTTTTCATGAACGTGGAAAATATAGACACGGATATTGAGAGAACCATACAGCTTTCGACATCAATTGTGCTGTGTAATTTTGAAGCATCCTATCTTACTTTTTTTGACAAAAACAATAAGCCGCTTACCGAAGTGAATAGCGGAGAAATCTATCTTTCCAGAAGCTTTCTGGAGCGGAATTCCCTTGCGGTGGGGGATAAATTTACGGTGATTGTGAGGGACAGGAGAAAGGAATTTACGGTTGCAGGGGGCATAAAAGACGCTCTTTTGGGCTCGGATATGATGGGAATGCCGAGAATGATTGTGGACAACGCTGCCTACGACTATCTGACAGAAGGGGCGGAAGATGGTTATTTTGGCGATATTTACTATATAGAGACGGATGATAAAAAATCATTGGAGCAGGAGATTATAAGCAGGAGCGACATCAATTTTATTTTTCAGGGAGACAGGGCAATGCTTTCGCTGACCTATGTGATGGATATGATTGTCGCAGGGATTCTGCTGGTGGTCAGCATCTGCCTGATATTGATTGCACTGGTGGTGCTTCGTTTTACCATAACCTTTACGCTGCTTTCGGAGTATCGGGAAATCGGTATTATGAAGGCAATCGGAATTCGAAATGGAAAAATCAGGGGGATTTATCTGGTGAAATATCTGGCGCTGGCTGTTATGGGCAGCCTGCTGGGACTGCTCTTGGGGATTCCTTTTGGCAGAACGCTTTTGGAAAAAGCGTCCAGAACCATTGTAATGGAGACACAGGGCGGGCTTTTTCTCAGCTTTGCCTGCGCGGCGGCAGTGGTTATAATTATCCTGTTGTTCTGTTTTGGCTGTACAAGGCGGGTGAAAAAAATAACGCCGGCTGACGCGGTGAGAAGCGGACAGAACGGAGAGCGGTACAAGAAAAAGAGTTTTGTGAGGCTTGGAAAAACGAGGCTGAAGCCGGCGGAATTTATGGCGCTCAATGATATTCTGGGAAACGGAAAGCGTTATGGTCTGATGCTTCTCACCTTTACCATATGCCTTACCTTAATTACCACCATCCTGAACACCATTAACACGCTGGAAGGTGAAAGCTTAATAGGCGCGTTCAGCATGGTAAAAAGCGATGCCTATCTGGACAACAATGCGGAAGCAATGGAATTCATGGTGGAGAATGGCAGGGAAAAGTTGATTGACCGTATGAATGAGATGGAAAAAACGCTTGCCGCAGACGGAATGCCTGCCAGATGTACGATGGAGATGGTGTTTAAGCTTCAATTGACGAATGGGGAGAATCGCTGCATGTCCCTTACCTTTCAGGGGACAGGGACACAGACGGGAGAATACGTCTATTTAGAGGGAACGCCTCCGCAGCGCGCGGACGAGATTGCCGTGACGGGGCAGATTGCGGAAAAGCTGGATGTACAGATTGGGGACAAGGTTGTAGTGGTTTTTCCGGATGGAGAGCGGGAATGTATGATTACAGCCCTGTATCAGAGTATGAACAACATGGGCGAGGGTGTACGGCTGCATGAAGATGCAGAAATAGATTATGCCTATGCGATGGGATTTTTTTCCTATCAGATTATATTTACGGATAATCCGGATAAAGGTGAGCTGCAAAGGCGTATTGACAGGATCAGCGCGCTTTTTGAAAACAGACAGGTGCAGAATACCAAAGAATACCTGCGCACCATGATTGGCGAAGCTTCGGATTACATGAAGGAAGTCAGGGGAATTGCCGTTATGCTTGTGTTGACCATCTGTATTTTCGTGGCAGTTCTGATGGAGCGTTCTTTTCTGGCAAAGGAAACCGGTGAGATTGCCATTTTAAAAGCAGTCGGCTTTAGAAACAGCGCGCTGGTGCGCTGGCACACGGTGAGAATCGGGATGGTTCTTCTGGTTTCTACCGTGATTACGTGGCTGATTTCAACCTGGGTGTCGCAGATAAGTGCGGGACAGGTGTTCAAAATGATGGGAATGTCTTACGGTGTGACGTTTGTAATAAAGCCTTTGGAGGTATTTTTCCTATATCCGCTTTTCTGCATTAGTGGGACGCTGGCGGCAGTGTGGCTGACCGCGCAGCATATCAGAAAAATAGACGCTTCAAAGGTATCCAATATAGAATAGGGAGGAGTAAAAGTATGGAAAAGGTTCTGGAAGTAAAGGATTTATGCAAGACATATATTGTGAATAAACGGCAGCTCAATGTGCTGAAAAATATGAGTTTTGACATTGCAAAAGGAGAAATGGTGGCGGTGATGGGACCTTCCGGTTCGGGGAAATCCACCCTGCTGTATGCGGTTTCCGGCATGGACAATATGACGGCGGGCAGCGTGCGCTTTGCAGGCAAAGATATCGGAAAGCTGAACGCAAAGGAGCTTGCAGATTTACGCCTTGATGAGATGGGATTTATTTTTCAGCAGATGTATATGCTGAAAAATCTGACCGTATTTGACAATATTGTGCTGCCGGCTTTTCAGTCAAAGAAAAATACGGCTTCCAAAAAGGAAAAAATAAGGTATGGAGAGGATTTGATGAAAAAGCTGGGCATCATAGAAATTGCAGACAATGATATTGAAGAGGCATCCGGCGGGCAGTTACAGCGTGCATGTATCTGCAGGAGCCTGATAAACAGTCCCAAAATGATTTTTGCAGACGAACCCACGGGAGCGCTGAACCGCTCTGCTTCCGAGGAGGTGATGGAGCAGTTTGTACAAATCAACAAGAACGGAACCACGGTGATGCTGGTCACCCATGATATCAGGGTCGCTGCAAAATGCAGCAGGGTGATGTATATTGTGGACGGAACCCTTAAGGGCGAGTGTCATCTGGGAAGCTGTGATAAGGCGGATAAACAGCGAGAGCGTGAGAGAACACTGACAAGCTGGCTGACGGAGCTTGGCTGGTAACGGAGGTTGTATGACGGATATACTGGTTGTGGAGGACAATAAGGAAATCAGCAGTCTTTTGCAGGACTTTCTGACTGCCGAAGGGTACTCCGTGAGGATAGCCGCAAGCGGCGAGGAGGGGACGGCATTTTTTGAAACTGAGGGAGCAAGGCTGGTGGTGCTTGATATTATGCTGCCGAATATGGATGGTTTTGCCGTGTGCCGCAAACTGCGGGAAAGAGGGAATGTCCCTATTATTATCGTCAGTGCCAAGAGCGAAAAGGACGACAAGTTAACCGGGCTGTCTGCGGGCGCTGACGACTATATAGAAAAGCCCTTTGACATTGATATCCTGCTTGCAAAAATCGACGGAATCTTTAAGCGCAAGATTGCGGGCGGTATTTTGTGCGCAGGGGATATCCGTCTGGATAAGAACAAGTGCGAGGTATATAAAAAGGGAGAGCCTGTTCCTATGACGGCAAAAGAGTTCTCCCTGCTTTTGTACCTGATGGAAAATAGGGGACATGCGCTAAAGAAGGAGCAGATTTTCAACAAAATCTGGGGATTTGACAGCTTTTCTGAACCGCAGACACTGACGGTCCATATTAAGTGGCTGCGGGAAAAAATAGAGGACAATCCGAAAGAACCGAAACACATTCTGACAGTGTGGGGCACAGGATACCGTTTTGAAGAATGAAAGGAATTGCCATGCGGACATTTGACAGGATATTTGTGGTGGTCATCGTTGTGATTCTTCTGGTTTTTGCCGGAAGTAATCTCTATATTGCCTGTACAGACCGGAAAGCAGACGGGCAGTATCGCGTGGAGGCAAAGCGGCTGGCGGAGGATATCGCGGAGGGTAAGCCTGTGGATTTGACCCGATATCCCTCCATCGTAGGCGTGGAGAAGCTGGAAGGAGATACGAAGGAATTTTTTGAGGGCGGCAATGAAGACTATCTGATAAAAGAAATAGATGGGGCCTATTACCGCTTTGACTACCGTACCGAGGCGGCAGCCGGCAGGCGCCGACTGGCTTTCGCAGTCAATACCGTAACCGCTGTTTTGGCGGCTGCGGTTCTTTTGCTGTTGTTTTATATTAAAAGATATGTGATTCTGCCATTTGAAAAGCTGTCTGAGATGCCTTACGAGTTGGCAAAAGGAAATCTGACACTTCCCATAAAAGAAAATAAGCCCCGTTTTTTCGGGCGTTTCCTGTGGGGCATGGACCTGCTGCGGGAGAATTTAGAATTGCGCAAAAAAGAAGAACTTGCGCTCCAGAAAGAAAAGAAAACGCTTATGCTCTCCCTGTCCCATGATATTAAAACACCGCTGCAGGCGATTAAGCTGTATGCGAAAGCATTGTCCAAAAATAGCAGCCAGGATTGGGAGAAGAATCGTGATATTGCAGAAAAAATCAATGAGAAGGCGGACGAAATAGGCAGCTATGTACGGCAGATTACGGAAGCCAATAAGGAGAATTTTTTAAATCTGACCGTGCGGAACGGAGAATTTTACATGTCGACAGCAATCAAAGAAATCGAAACATATTATGGTGACAAATTAGAACTGTTAAAAACGGAATACAAGGTTGGCGCGTATGAGGACTGTATTCTGAAGGGCGATTTGGAGCGGGTAACCGAAATTTTGCAGAATATCATGGAAAACGCCATAAAATACGGGGATGGAAGATGGATTCACATTCTGTTTTCCGACGAGGAAGACTGCCGCCTGATAACGGTGAAAAACAGTGGCTGCACCCTGCCGGAAAATGAACTGCCGCACATTTTTGACAGCTTCTGGCGCGGCTCCAATATCAAGAACCAAAGTGGCAGCGGGCTTGGTCTCTATATCTGCCGACAACTTTTAAAACAAATGGACGGCGAGATATTTGCCGATATGGAAAATGGCTGTATGTGCGTTACAGTGATTCTAAGAAAGGTATAGGCTTGTGCGTTCTATACAGCGAAAAAGCAGGATACCGGATTTTTCATCAATAAAATCATAACTTTTCTCAGTTTATCTCTAAAAATATAGAATTCCCAAGAGAGTTTTGGTATAATGTACACGTTGGCAATGAGCCATGCGCCGTCACAAAAAGATAAATTGCCTGCTTGCAGGCAAATTTATCTATTCGTGACGGCATAGGGCGAAGCCCGTGAGCGCACGATAAAATCGTGCGCGTGCATGGTAGGACTCCCCAGTCCCCACCCAAAGCACGGCGAAGCTCGTGCGTATCATGCATTAAAATCCATCGTAGCCCAATAACCAATACCCCGCGCGCACCGAAGCTCGTGCGCCCCCAGGAGCCCCTATGCAATCCAAGAAACCGGAAAAAATCAGAATAAATAAATACCTTTCTGCAAACGGCATCTGCTCCCGGCGGGAGGCAGACAGACTGGTGGAGCAGGGCAGGGTTACCATAAACGGGATAACAGCCGTTATGGGAGATAAGGCAGGCACCGGAGATATCGTGCTTGTAGGGCAGAAAAAGGTTGAAAAAGCCGAGAAGAAGGTAGTTCTGGCATTTTACAAGCCCAAAGGCGTTGTCTGCACGGAGAAGGACCGTCACGCAGACAAAATGGTAAAAGACTGGATACGTTATCCAATGCGTGTCACCTATGCCGGCAGGCTGGACAAAGATTCAGAAGGACTTTTGCTCCTTTCAAATGATGGGGATTTGATTCAGTCCATAATGAAAGGCTCTGGCAATCACGAAAAGGAGTATGTCGTAAAAACAGACAAAGAAATAACATCCGATTTTTTATCCAAAATGGAAAGGGGCGTCTATCTGGATGAACTTTCCATCACGACAAAGCCCTGCAAAACAGAAAAGACAGGAAAATACACATTTCATATCATACTGACCCAAGGAGTCAACAGACAAATTAGAAGAATGTGCAAGACCTTTGGCTATGAGGTAAAGGCGCTGAAGCGGATTCGGATTATGAACGTCGGCCTGGGAAATTTAAAGGAAGGACAGTTCCGCGAATTAACAGAAGAAGAACGAGTGTTATTATATAGGCAGTGTGGAATAGGCCAATAGAATGAAAGAGGAAAGGCATGGCGCAGTATGGAAGATAAAAAAATAGAAAGAATGAAAGAACTTGTTTTACAGCTCAATGAAGCGTCAAAAGCGTATTATGCAGAAGACCGCGAAATTATGAGCAATTTCGATTACGACAGACTGTATGACGAATTGGAGCTGCTCGAAAAA
>CAMWLB010000137.1 GCA_947174985.1 uncultured Lachnospiraceae bacterium
TGGATAACCCCACTGTGTACGACCGGCCCGCCCGGCACCCCCCCCGAAGGTCGGCTATTCCCGAAGGAGCCCGTTAAGAAACGTCAGTGCTTAGCGAGGTCCTTTCGAGCTTAGCACTGCTACGTTTTTTTCTGAGCGAAAGCGTGGTGCCGTGGGAATAGACGACCTTACGGGCGGCAACTTGCTGCAAGGCGCTCCCACACCAAATTCTTAAAAAACCCTAAAAATATGGAAAAGTTGCACGTTTCAAATTCAGTGTGGTATAATGCTTTTATCCATAAAGAATTTACAAATGCCGCTTGGGCGGCGGAACGGAGGAAAGCTTGAAGAAGCTGGAATCATTTAAAAGACTGATAGTCCTGTGCATGTCAGGCATATATCTGGCAGGGCAGGTAGGGATTTACGCCTATTACTGGTTTTTTGTATATTATGAAAGCGTAAAACTGTATTTGAAATATTGGCTAAACGGACATCTGCTGATTTTGGCTATCTACGGCGTGCTGTTGTTTTTCTTTTCCAATATGTACGGTGGTATGCGGATAGGATACCTGAAAAATGTAGAGGTTATTTTTTCGCAGATTCTTGCGTTAGGCATTGTGGATATTGTCACTTATTTCCAGATATCCCTGATGATCAGAAAGCTGTTTCCCGCGGAAACCTATTTGAGTATGGCGGCATTTCAAGGACTATGGGTGATTGTATCGATCAACGTTGCCAGCCTTATATATAAAAATATTTTTCCGCCGCGAAAGCTGCTGTTGGTGCATGGGGACCGTCCGATTGAGGATATCCTCAAAAAATTTGCCAGCAGGAAGGACAAGTTTGAAGTCAGCAAATGCATGCATATCAACACAGGAATCGACGCCATCAAAAAAGAAGCGTTGGAGAGATATGACGCGGTGGTGCTGTGGGATATTTCCGTAGAGGCGAGAAACAAAATATTGAAATTCTGCTATGGGCAGTCGATTCGAACCTACATTATGCCCAAGATACCCGATGTTATCTTAAAAGGCGCGGAAGAGCTGCATCTGTTTGACACACCTCTGCTATTGACAAGGGAATATGTGCTGACGATTGAGCAGCGGTTTATGAAACGGTGCATCGATTTGATCTGCGCGCTGTTATTGTTTATCATCGCATCGCCTTTTATGCTTTTGACTGCGATTGCTGTCAAACTTTATGACGGAGGTCCTGTGCTGTACAAGCAGCTTCGGTGTACGATTGACGGAAAGCAGTTTTATATTCTGAAGTTCCGCAGTATGCGGGTGGATGCAGAAAAGGACGGCGTGGCAAGGCTGGCTTCCAAAAATGATTCCCGTATCACGCCGGTGGGAAAATTTATCAGAAAGGTCAGGCTGGACGAGCTGCCGCAGCTTATCAATATCATCAGGGGAGATATGTCCTTTATCGGTCCCAGACCGGAACGTCCTGAGATTATCGCGCAGTATATGGAGATTATGCCGGAGTTTGCATACCGCATGAAGGTAAAAGCCGGTCTGGCAGGCTATGCGCAGGTCTATGGTAAGTACAATACGACGCCCTACGATAAGCTCAAGCTGGACTTGGCATACATTGAAAATTACAGCGTTTGGCTGGACGTAAAGCTGATGATTTTAACCATAAAGGTGCTTTTGTGGCCGGACAGTACGGAGGGTGTGGAGGCAGACCAGATTACCGCGCTGAAAAAAGAGCAGAAACAGTATGACGACGATGAGCAGAAAGGTTAGTTGTTATGTGGGAGTGCAGTTATGCAAATGAGCCGGTGGACGTTAAGCTGCTCTGGCTCTTCTTTCCGAGAAAAATATGGATATGGATTGCGGCTGTTCTGGCAGGCGCGCTGCTTCTTGGCGGCGGCTATTTCGTGAAAAATGTGGTTTTGGTTCCGGAGAAAGAGTACCAGACGGTCGGAGAGGTTTATGTGGACTATGTCTGGGAGGATGCCTACGGGATTTCCCGCTCCAATCTGAATGAGGGAGAGTGGAAGGCGTTAGTTAAGACGGATGTTTTTGTGGATGATATTCTGGGACAGCTTGCGGCACAGGGAATAGCGGCGGAAAAGTCATTTGTCAGGGAGAGTGTGGACGCATCGCTGATATCGGATTCCCGCATTGTGACGACGACGGTTATCACGGATACACCGGAGCTTTCTGCTGCCATCGGCTGTGCTTTGCAGGAGGCGCTTCTGCATTTTGGCGAGGGTAACAGCAGGATTGAAAGGATTCGTGTGCTGACAGAGCCTGTGGAGACACGAATTGTAGTTCATGATATCAGAACCCTGCAGGCAGCTATCCTTGGCGCTGTTCTGGGTGGGCTGATTTCCCTGGCGGCAATGTTTTTGTGCTTTGTTCTGGACGATTCCGTATATATACCGGCTTCCTTTGAACGCCGCTATAACATTCCCATGCTGGGGACGGCGGCCTCACGGGATTTGGCTGTAAATCTTCGTTATCTGCTGCGGGACTGCGGCAATGCTGCTGTCACTGCGGTGGAGCAGGATATTCCTGTGGAGGAGATTGTGCAGGTACTTCAGGAGAAAACGGGCGGCAAAGGAGAAAATCGGATAACGTTGTGTGCCTGCGGCTGTGTGGATACAGAGCCTGAGGTTGTGGAGGGGCTGCGGCGTGCGGATGGTGTGATTCTTGCCGTTGCTTCGGGAAGGCATGACGGAAAAAGGATAGAAAAGGCGCTTGCATTTTTAAGCAAGCAGGATATAAAAGTAAACTGTGCATTTTTGTGGGATGCGGATGAGAAGCTGATAAAGCGTTATTATGGTTTTGGGATACTGCCTAAAAAACGTGGTGCGGATTCACCCGAAGGCGTTTCCGGCAGGCGGGAAAGGCAGGGCTGAGGATATGAAACAAAAGGTGTTGGCGGCGGACAAAAAGCTGGAGGTATTGGCGGCGGCAGTAGACAAAGAGCCAATGCTTTTGGCACAGGATATGAATCTGCAGACAGACGCCGTGATTGTTAACCAGTGCGGTCGCGAGGCTTCGGAAGCATTTTCCCATAGGGACAGAAATATTCGCGTTTTTTCCATGAAGGAGCGGGGCGTAGGACTGAGCCGAAACACAGCGCTCTTCCACGCAGAGGGCGATATTGTGTTGTTTTCCGATGAGGATATCCGTTTTTACGACGGGTATGAGGAACAGGTGCTTTCCGCTTTTCGGGATAACCCCGCGGCTGATGTAATTACCTTTAATTTTAAAGTAGATGAAAGAAGGGCAACCTATTACAATAGAGAAGAGAGACCGATTCGCTGGCACAACTATGGCAGGTATCCGACCTACAGTGTGGCGGCAAGACTGGGTTCCCTGAAAAAGAAGGGGATTTCATTTTCCCTTTTGTTTGGAGGCGGGGCAAAGTACAGCAACGGGGAGGACAGTCTGTTTTTACATGACTGTCTGAAAAAGGGGCTGCGTCTCTATACCTCGACAAAAGAAATCGGGGAAGAGGTTTATCGGGAGTCAACATGGTTTAAGGGCTACAATGAAAAATTTTTTACGGACAGGGGCGTGCTGTATGCATTTTTGTATGGCAGGCTGGCGCGGCTGATGGCGCTTCGCTTTCTTGTGGCGCACAGGACGGTGATGTGCAAAGAAAAGACAGTCGCGGAAGCCTACAGGCTGATGAAAAAGGGAATCAGGCTGGGGCGGCAGGAGCAGGCGGAGGAAGAGCGGCGGCGCAGGGAAAACGAAAACAGAGGATAAGGTCATGGCGTTCTATATTGGTTTGGCGGTTGTGACGATAATGGCTGCTTTTTTCGTAAACAATAAAACCGCAGTACAGGCAGATACAGTGACAAGGCAGCAGATGTGTAACCGGATTTTACTGGCGGGGATTTTTGCCCTGCTGTTTCTTGTGTCTGCATGCCGAATCTATGTGGGAAATGACTATATGCCATATCTGAATATTTTTGAGCGGATTCACAATGGGCAGATTGTTTCCACGGAAATCGGGTTTAATGCGGTGGTAAAGGCGGTGCAGTTCTTTTTCGGCACGGGAATAAATGCCGCACTGGTGATTTTTGCTATTTTTTCTTTTGGCACGGTATATTTTATGCTGCGCGCCATGTATGAACAGAGCGAATGGTTTGTGTGGACTTTTTTCCTCTTCATGACGAGCGGCTATTATTTTTCCAGTATGATGACAGTGCGCTACTACTTTGTGCTGTCTATTGCGCTGTATGCGATGAAGTATGTGATAAAGAGGGACTGGCTGCCCTTTGTACTCTGGATTTTGTTTGCGGCGCTTTTCCACAAATCCGTGCTTTTTGTGATACCAGTTTACTGGCTTGCCAGCAGGCAGTGGAAGAAATGGCATATCTGGCTTGTGGTGGGAATGTGCGCTACTTTTCTGGTGTTTGGGGATTTTTACCGCAGGATTGTTTTCTATTTTTATCCCTACTATGAAAATTCGATTTTTGACACCGGAAGAACTTCCCTGGTGAATATTGCAAAGTGTATCTGCGTGCTGGTATTGGCGCTGCTATACTATAAATACTCGGTGAAGGTGGACGAAAAAATCCGGTTCTATTTTTATCTGAACCTCGGTTCACTGATTTTGTATGTATTCTGTTCCTTTATACCGGAGGTTTCCAGAATTGGGTATTATTTGAATGTGACAAATATTTTTCTGATTCCATCCGTGTTGAAGTCGATACCGGACAAGAGGCAGAGATGGTTTTTCAGTGGTGCAGTGGCGGCAGCGTTCTGCCTGTATTTTGCCATGTTCTTGCGGGATGCATATGCGGAGGGCATACGGCTTCTGCCGTATCAGAGCTGGCTGTTTCACTAGAGAAACGCTGTTGAAGCGTTTCTGCACCAGATTTGTACAACAGAATTTTGAACAATGTGCCGCAGGGATGGCAGAATGAGAGGCAGTATGGAACAATGCAGATTTTCCGTTATAGTAGTTTGTTACAATGCCGGTGACAAGCTGGAAAAGACGGTAAACAGCATATTGATGCAGGATTATGAGAGCTATGAAATTGTGGTGCAGGACGGCGGCAGCAAGGACGGTTCCGTGGAAAAGCTGCGTGCGGCGCAGGAGGAAAACGGAAAACTGCGTGTTTTTACGGAAAAAGACAACGGTATCTATGACGCAATGAACAAAGCGCTGGCAAAGGCAAAGGGGCAGATTGTCCATTTTTTAAACTGTGGGGACACCTTTCCGTCGCCGGATATCCTGAAAAAAGCGGCGGTGTATATGGAAGCGCATCAAAATGCCGGTATTTATTATGGAGATATTTTTAACGAAAAGACAAATTCTGCGGTGGTATCTTCGCCGCAGATTACGCCTTTTGTGTGTTATCGGAATATTCCCTGCCATCAGGCGTGTTTTTATGAAAAGAAGCTTTTTGAAAAGAGGCAGTATGATGTATCCTATGTGGTGCGTGCGGACTATGAGCATTTTTTGTGGTGCTGTCTGCAGGAGGGCGTGACGCCGGCATATATGGGTATGGTGATTGCCGCCTATGAGGGCGGCGGCTTTTCGGAGAGCAGGGAAAACCGAAAGCGGGACAGGAAAGAGCACAAGGAGATTACGAGAAAATATCTCGGGAGGGGAAAATGCCTGAAATATGGCTTTCTCCTGGCAGTTACCCTTGCACCCCTCAGGCGTTTCCTTGCGGAAAGCCCTGTTTTTTCCAAGTGGTACAATAAAGTAAAGGCGGGGGTGTATAAATGAGGGTATTATGGCTTTGCAATATTATGCTGCCTGCCATTGCAGAAGAGCTTGGCGTGGCGGCAAGCAATAAGGAGGGCTGGCTGACCGGGCTGGCAGAGCAGCTTATCCGCCATCGGGAGGAAAACGGGATTGAGCTTGGCGTCTGCTTTCCGGTGGGAAAAGGCGAAGCGCCGCTTCAGGGAACAGCAGGCGGACTTCGGTATTTTGGATTTATAGAAAATACGGGCAAGCCGGAGTGCTATGATAAAAGTCTGGAGGTGCAGTTTGCGGCAGTTCTAAAAGAATACCGGCCGGATGTGGTGCATATCTTCGGCACGGAATTTCCCCACACGCTTGCCATGGCAAGAAGTGTGCAGGATAAGAAACGGGTACTTATCGGGATTCAGGGGATTTGCTCGAAAATAGCAGATTTTTATACAGCAGATTTGCCGAAGTCCATCGTAAACCGTTTTTTGATTCGGGATATTTTAAGATGGGACAATATTGCACTGCAGCAAAAAAAATTTGTGCAGCGCGGTAGGATGGAAACGGAAGCGCTGCGCAGCGTCGGGCATATCACGGGACGTACCGCGTGGGACAGGACAGCGGTGGCGGAGCTTGCGCCCGCGGCGGAATATCATTTTATGAATGAAACGCTCCGGCCGCAATTTTACGGTCCGGGGTGGCAGCTTTCAGAATGTGAAAAATATTCGATTTTCTTAAGTCAGGGGAATTACCCTGTAAAGGGGCTGCATTATCTGCTTCTTGCACTGCCGGATATTGTAAAAAGATTTCCCGAGACCAAAGTATATGTTGCTGGGGATGAGATTACCCGCTACGGAACACTGAAGGAAAAAATCAAGATAGGCTCTTATGGCAAATACTGCCTCAAGCTGATAAAGGAAGCCGGCCTGACAGAGAAAGTGGTCTTTTTAGGAAAATTAAACAGCAGTGAAATGTGCGGGCAGTACTTAAAGAGCCATCTCTATTTGTCGCCCTCCTCCATTGAAAATTCTTCTAACTCCGTGGGCGAGGCGATGCTTCTCGGCATGCCGGTGGTAAGCTCCGCCGTCGGCGGTGTTCCCAGCATGCTGGAGCATGAAAAAGAAGGACTTTTGTATCCCCATGGGGACAAAGACGCGCTGACGGAAGCTGTCTGTTGCATGTTTGAGGACGACGGTTTTGCGGTTTCCTGCGGAAAAAATGCGTTGAAGCGTGCCGCGGTCACGCATAACCCCGATGCAAATTACAGACGCCTTGTAGAAATTTACCGAGAGATTGTCAGGTGAAAGGTGAAAACAAAATGCAGGTAACATTTGTATCCAACTATATCAATCATCATCAAGTGCCCTTTTGCGAGGCAATGTACCGGCGGCTTGGCGGGGACTATCACTTTATCCAGACGCAGCCCATGGAGGAGGAGCGTATCCGTATGGGCTGGGGTGAAAATCTGGATGAACTGCTTTACCTTCTCTTGTATTATGAAAAGGAAGAGGAGTGCCGCCGTCTGATTGCAGAGAGTGATGTGGTTCTTTTTGGCGGTGTGGAGGACGAGAGCTTTATTGCAGGCAGGCTGCAGGCGGGAGGGCTGACCGTGCGTCTGAGTGAGCGCATCTATAAGGACGGGCAGTGGAAGGCGGTATCACCCAGAGGCCTTTTAAAAAAATATCAGGACCATACCCGCTACCGGAAGAAAAATGTGTATCTGCTCTGCTGTGGAGGCTATGTGGCAAGCGATTTTCATATTGTCAGGGCATATCCGGAAAAGATGTTTAAATGGGGGTATTTCCCCAAGTTGGTGGAATATGACATAGAAGAGCTGGTGAAAAAAAAGCGGATGCGGCGCGAGGCAGAGGGAAAGGTATCCCTTTTGTGGGCGGGACGGTTTATTGACTGGAAGCATCCGGAACATGCCATAGAAGCGGCGGCCAGACTGAAGCAGGAAGGCTATCATTTTTCTTTGACCATGGTAGGAGGCGGAGAGCTTGCAGAAAGGCTGAAAACGATGGCGAAGGAAAAAGATATTGAAGAGGAGATTGTATTTGCAGGATTTCAAAAGCCGGAAGAGGTGCGCCGTTATATGGAGCAGGCGGATATCTTTTTGTTTACGAGCGATTATCGGGAGGGCTGGGGTGCGGTTCTGAATGAAGCGATGAACAGCGGTTGTGCGGTGGTGGCAAACTGTGCTGTGGGGGCAGTGCCGTTTTTGGTTATGCCGGATAAAAATGGACTGATTTATATCACTGGATACCTCGGGCTTTTTATCAATGTT
>CAMWLB010000138.1 GCA_947174985.1 uncultured Lachnospiraceae bacterium
GCGGCTGGTGACATATTTGCCCTCCTGTCCGGCAAGCGGCGAGTCGTTTACGATAAAATGCATGGCAATGGTAGGCTCGCTGATTTTCTGGAAAGGAATCGGGGCAATATTGTCGGGAGAGCAGAGTGTGTCGCCGATGTGGATATCCGTAATGCCGGAGATGGCAACAATGGAGCCGATGCCGGCTTCCTTCACTTCTACCTTATTCAGACCGTCAAACTCGTAGAGCTTGCTTATCTTTACCTTTTTCTGCTTTTCCGGGTCATGGGCGTTGCAGAGCACAATATCCTGATTGACTGCAATACGTCCGTTGTCTACCTTGCCAACGCCGATTCGTCCCACATATTCATTGTAATCGATGGTGCTGATTAACACCTGCGTGCCTGCGTCCGGATCGCCCTCCGGCGCGGGAATATAGTCCAAAATCGTGTCGAACAGGGGCTTCATGTCCTTGTTTTTGACGGTAAGGTTTAAGGTTGCGCTGCCTGTTTTTGCGGAAGCAAAAACAAAGGGGCAGTCAAGCTGGGCGTCGTCCGCCTCCAAATCCAGAAACAGCTCAAAAACCTCGTCTACGACCTGTTCGGGGCGCGCCTCCGGACGGTCAATCTTGTTGACACAGACAATGACGGGCAGCTTTAGCTCCAACGCCTTGCGCAGCACAAACTTGGTCTGCGGCATGGGACCTTCAAAAGCATCCACAACCAGAATGACGCCGTTTACCATCTTGAGCACGCGCTCTACCTCGCCGCCGAAGTCGGCATGTCCCGGTGTGTCAATAATATTTATTTTTGTATTTTTATACATGACGGCAGTGTTTTTGGAAAGAATGGTAATACCTCTTTCCCTCTCAATGTCGTTGGAATCCATGACCCGTTCCGCCACTTCCTGATTTTCGCGGAACACGCCGCTCTGCTTTAAGAGCTCGTCCACCAGCGTGGTTTTGCCGTGGTCTACATGGGCGATAATGGCAACATTTCTGACATCTTCTCGTTTCTGTTTCATATACATCCTCATTTCTATTATTACACTTTCAAAACTGTTACAGTATATCACTATTTGTCGTCATGTGCAAGAAAAAATGAGGGAAAGGCCGGGATTGTCAATAGGTGCGGCGGATAGTTGTGCTACGAACATGCAAAATGGAGTATATATATTAGTACAATACTGGCGAAAGCCGCAAAAATTCTTAAGCGTAAGAAAAGGAGAACAAGTATGACGGATAAGGTTATTGAAAACAATCAGGTAACGATTATGGGAGAAATTGTGAGCACTTTCACCTATAGTCATGAAATTTTCGGCGAGGGCTTTTACATGGTTGAAGTAAAGGTACAGCGCCTAAGCGATTCCTTTGATGTAATTCCTATGATGGTGTCTGAGCGCCTGATAGATGTCAGCGCAGATTACAGAGGCTATTATATCGAGGTGAACGGGCAGTTCCGTTCCTACAACAGGCATGAGGAGAGAAAAAACAGACTTGTGCTTTCCGTGTTTGCAAGGGAAATCGCATTTGTGGAAGAAATTGAGGAAAGTGCAAAAACAAATCAGATTTTTTTGGACGGGTATATCTGCAAGGCGCCAATCTACAGGAAAACGCCCCTTGGAAGGGAAATTGCAGACCTTCTTCTGGCGGTCAACCGTCCTTACGGCAAGTCCGATTACATACCCTGTATCTGCTGGGGCAGAAACGCCCGCTTTGCCAGCGGCTTTGAGGTAGGCGAGCGCTGCAGCGTCTGGGGACGTATCCAGAGCAGGGAATATATGAAAAAAATAGATGAGGAGACCGTGGAAAAACGTGTCGCATACGAAGTGTCCGTCAGCAAGCTGGAACTGTCGCGTGAGGAGGTGCAGGAGTAGAAAACAAAAAGTTGTCAAGAGGCATAAATTATGATATAATCACGGCAAAAATAAAAATCGGACATACATAATGGAGAGAATTTATGAGCATGATTCACATTTACACCGGAGACGGCAGGGGGAAGTCACCGGCGGCAATCGGCAGGGCAGTACAGGCAGCGGCGAAAGGTGAGCAGGTAGTCATCATACAGTTTTTAAAAGGAAAAGGGCTTGAGGACACGGAATTCGTTAGGAGGATGGAGCCGGAAATCAAGCTGTTCCGCTTTGAAAAATCGGATGAGAATTACGAAGAGCTGCCGGAGGAAAAGAAGGCGGAGGAAATCATGAATATCCGCAACGGGATTAATTTTGCAAAAAAAGTGCTGTCCACCGGAGAATGTAATCTGCTGATTTTAGATGAAGTATTGGGACTTTTAGAGAAAAACATTATCACGACGGAGGACTTGACCGGTCTGCTTTCCCAAAAAGGAGACACGGACGTGATACTCACAGGTATTTCTTTAAATGACGAGGTATGTATTCTGGCAGACGAGGTTTCCAAGATAGAGACCCTGAAATTCAAAACATTTGATATGTAACAGGCCCCTGCATAAAATCCTACAGGCTTGTAAGGGATTTTGTGCAGGGATTTTATTTATTTCTTGTTGGACACAAAGGAGAAAATGATGCGTTTATTTCAGTTAAAGATGATTCAAAAGGATACAAAGCCTCCGGTATGGAGAAGAGGTATGCTTCCGGAGGACATTACCTTTTCCCAGCTTGCGCTGATTTTAGAGGAAATGCTGGACTGTGAAAAAACAGATATGTTTGAATTTGAATTTTATCATGGAAAGGTCCGTCTTAGCGAGTGGACGGAGGGCAGGGAAATACCGGACGATTATTATTATGATTTTGAGAGTGCGGCGGATACCTTCGTTAATAAACTGTTCGAAACAGAGGAATGGTTTACTTTCAAGGTACAATCCGAAGAAAATGAGACCTTGCAATACCGCATTGAAATTGAGAAAATGCTTGAGCAGCCCTGGGTGATGAAGGACGGGCAAAAGCATGTGACTGCAGAACCTGTGATTGTAAAGCAGGTTGGGGGAGAAAACGATTGGAGCAATTTACAGGCAAAAAATGATGTTCTGGCATCAGATTATTTTCTGCAGTATGGTGGTGCAGAATATAAATTTTTTGGAGAACTGCAGGCAGAACTTGCGGCAGGAAAGCTGGGCATTACGGCATGCAGCAGTGCGGTAAGCCGGACGGAACATAACCGAAAATCAACCCAAACCATGTTGGGCGAGTTTGTGGATAATTTACTGCTTCCGTATCAGGAGGAAGTTGTAAAGCGCCTGAAGGAGAAAACAGGGCTTGATGAAACGAAACTGGATGCGCTGTCTGAAGAAGAGGTAGAAGGGTTATATGCTCAAATCAGTGGAGAGATAGAAGATAAAATGCGTGCAGAGCTTCCAAAACGGTTCTGGGAAAATCTTCATGGTGACAGAAAGGACAAGGCTTCCCGTGAGCCCAAGGTAAAGGATATGCTGCAGTCCTATGCAAAGGACGATTTGGTATTGCTGGCAAAAGAACTGAAACTTCGCTATAACGGACTTCGGAAAGAAGAATTGGCGGAAAAGCTTGCAAATGAGATATTGACGCCTTCGGTTATGGAGCAGAGGCTTATTACGCTGAGAGACAAGGAGATTGCTGCTTTTGAGGCGGCGACGAAGCGGGAATGCTTTTTCCCGACAGACCAGGAATGGGAAGAACTTGAGGCAATCTATGAGATGGATTATGTATCAGCATATGAAGATGATTATATAGAGATACCGGAGGAGGTAATATCGGTTTATTCCAAAATAAACAGCCCGGAATTTCACGGGAAGCGGAGAAAAGTGAGCTGGATGCTGGAATGTCTGCGGATGTTTACCTATATCCATGTGGTTGCGCCGGTAAATGTAGTATTGCAGATGTACCGCGGGCGGAAGGGCTTCCGCGTTAGTCTGGCGGAATTTCTTTCTATCTTTGAAAAGGTTCCAAAGGAGAAGAATCCCTGTACCATACTGGATGAGAAAGTGGTGCTGTCAGAGGTGTTGAGAGATGATCTGTATCTGCGTATTGAGGAGAGGCAGAGGGAGGTGCCATATTATATCCCATCCGAGGAGGAAATCCACGATTATGCCCAAAATGCATATCCGTCAAAGGACAGTGGTTATCAAAAGCTCAGGGAATTTCTGATAAAGGGACTAAAGAGAGAAGGCGAAGAGGCGGATTATTTGTGTATGGCGGTGTACAAGGAATTTTCTATGGGTGGCGGCAGCTTGTCCGATATCATGGATATGATGAACGAGGAGGAAATTGTATTTGCTTCGGAAAGACAGGTAGAGCAATTTGCCAATATTGTTATGAATGTGAATAACCGTACACGTATGTTTGAACTGAGAGGGCACACACCAAATGAAATGAGAAATTTTAGGCTGCATTCCCCAAAGCCGGTCAGACCGACCATCGTGCCGATGAGCAGTATGGCGGCGGATATGCTTTTCAGGGCGCGGGAGGATTTGAACAGAATGGGGATTTCTGTTGATGATACGACGAAAAAAGTGTACCCAAATGACCCATGTCCTTGCGGAAGCGGAAAGAAGTATAAAAAATGCTGTGGCAGACAATAAGCACAGCTTCATTGACATATCCTTAGATTATCTTAAGGAAATTTAAGGAAAATTTGTGCCCTCTGTTCAGAATAAAACAATATATTTATGTTATACTGCTTTCAGGTATTACAAATGACAACGAAGGAAGACAGAGAGGTTATACGTAACATGGACAACAGACAGGGCGTTATGGGGCTGACAGAGGAAGAGGCGGCAGGAAGGGCCGCAGAGGGGCTTAGCAACCGCACAAACATAACAACAGGGAAAACCACCGGTAAAATCATTCAGTCGAATTTACTAACGTATTTTAATCTGATTTTTCTGATTCTTACCGTGCTGCTCTGCATGGTCGGCTCCTTCCGGAATCTGACATTTCTGCCGGTTATCGTCGGCAATACCGTGATTGGCATTATACAGGAGCTTCGCGCAAAGCAGACGCTCGATAAAATGAATATGCTGAACGCGCCCCATTCCGTTGTCATAAGAAACAATATGCAGCGCCAGATTCCATCGGAAGAACTGGTAAAGGACGATGTGATACTGCTATCCGCAGGAAGCCAGATATGCGCGGATGCAAGCGTGGTGCAGGGCTGTGTCTTTGTCAATGAGTCGCTTCTGACCGGCGAGGCGGATGAAATCAAAAAGACGGCGGGGGACAAGCTGTTGTCGGGAAGCTTTGTGGTGTCAGGGCAGTGCTATGCAAAGCTTACCTGCGTGGGCAATGAATCCTATATTTCCAAACTGACCGCGGAGGCAAAGGCAATGGGGAGCGGCGAGCAGTCGGAGATGATTCGCGCCTTAAACAGGCTTGTCAAATGGGTCGGCATTATCATCATTCCAGTTGCGGCAATTTTGTTTGCCCAGGCCTACTATGTCAATGAGGAGACCTTTCGGAAAAGCATTGTTTCCATGGTGGCGGCTGTGTTGGGCATGATTCCCGAGGGACTCTATCTTTTGACAACTGTGTCGCTTGCGCTGAGCACCATGCGGCTGGCAAAGCGGAAAGTACTTTTACATGATATGAAAAGCATTGAGACACTGGCGAGAGTGGATGTTTTGTGCGTGGACAAGACCGGTACGATTACGGAAGCGGGCATGGAGGTAAAAGAGCTGCTTGCCAGCAGAATCAATCCGAATGGCGCAGTCGATATCCGTGCGTTGGAAGAGCTTCTGGCAGAATATGCGGCGGCGGTACCGGATGACAATATTACCATGCAGGCGATACGGCAATATCCGCCTGTCTCGGAAAGAAGCAGGACCGCAGGGGGAAGGACAGTGCTGTCCACCATGCCCTTTTCCTCAGCAAGAAAATACAGTGCAGTTTCCTATGCGGACGGAAAATTTGTGCTGGGCGCGCCGGAAATTGTGCTGCGGGGGCAGCAGGAGCTTGTGTCACAGGAAATTTATCCCTATCTGAAAAAAGGATATCGGGTGCTTGCCCTTGGAAAGTGCAAGGATGGAAAAACAGAGCCGGCAGAAGTGCAGCCCGGGGCAGTGGAGCCGTTGGGCTATGTGATTCTGACCAATCCCATACGGCAGAATGCGAAGGAAACCTTTTCCTATTTTAAGGAGCAGGGCGTTGCCATAAAAGTAATATCCGGCGACAATCCGGAGACCGTCTCGGAAATCGCGAGACATGCGGGCATTGAAAATGCAGAGCAGTTTATCGATGCCAGTGTGCTGCATACCGACAGCGAACTGGCGGAGGCGGCGAACCACTACACGGTTTTCGGGCGTGTGACGCCGAAACAGAAGCAGCAGATTGTAAAAGCATTGCAGAAAGCCGGACATACGGTAGCCATGACGGGGGACGGCGTAAACGATATTCTGGCGATGAAGGACGCCGACTGCAGCGTCGCCATGGCATCCGGCAGCGAGGCGGCGGCACAGGCAGCGCAGGTGGTGCTTCTGGACTCCGATTTTGCGCGTATGCCAAATGTGGTGCTGGAAGGACGCTGTGTAGTCAATAACATTCAACGCTCCGCAAGCCTCTTTTTGGTGAAAAATATATTTTCCCTGCTGATGGCGCTGTTTTCCGCCATATTTGCCCTCACGTACCCCTTAGAGCCCTCCCAGATATCCCTTATCAGCATGTTTACGATTGGCATGCCGGGCTTCTTTCTGGCGTTGGAGCCCAATAAGAACCGGATAGAAGGGCGCTTTATGACGAATGTGATTGCAAAGGCGCTTCCGGCAGGGCTGACCGATGTGCTGGCGGTAGGTGCGCTTGTGGTCTGCGGCGAAGTATTTTCCCTTTTAGAAACCGATGTCGCTACCGCCTCGACGCTGCTGATCGCCGTAGTCGGGTTTATGATTCTGATTAAAATCAGCCATCCGTTCAACTCCATGAAATGCGCAATTCTGGCGTTCAGTATCTTCGGACTGGTATTCAGCGGAATCTTCCTCGGCAAACTTTTTGCCATCAGCGAGATGTCAGAAATCTGCGTTCTGCTCCTAGTGGTATTCGCCTTTGCGGCAGAATCGCTGTTCCGCTATTTGTCCCTGTGCACGGAACAACTCTACCAATGGGTGAAGGGCAGGAAGCAGCGTTGAAATGTGCCGGAAATTGTGAAATGACAAAATTGTGAAATTTGGCAAAAAATTCGGAAAAGCTATTGACAAATTGTACCCTTTTGGGATACAATAGCAAAGTCGGTTGTGACATGGGGTCTTAGCTCAGCTGGGAGAGCATCTGCCTTACAAGCAGAGGGTCATAGGTTCGAGCCCTATAGGCCCCATTCCATTGACTTTCAGTCAATGGGAGTGGAAGAGTCCATCTTCCCAATTTCATAAAAATGGCGAGATAGCTCAGTTGGCTAGAGCATACGGTTCATACCCGTAGTGTCGAGGGTTCGAATCCCCCTCTCGCTACTAAAAATGCTGAAAACATCATGTTTTCAGCATTTTTGAAATACAATTTCCAAGATTATATTGTATATAGAGCGGACGAGTTAACGATTGACGGGCACAGGTGTAAGAAATATGGCATGAAAGACACTTTGAAAAATGTGTAGTGATTTATTGGATTGGCAGAAATTGTATGATATAAATAAGAAAGGGAGAGGCTTAATGACAGCACAAGTTGGAGATTGGTTTATATATAAAGGAGATGATTATTCAATAGTTGCAATTAGTGAGCCGATACCGTTCAATCCGTTAGATTATGGAATAAAGCCGGTTGCATGTTGTACGGCATGTTGGAATGGATATTGGTGTGATTATCATATCTCCAAAGAAGGAATTATACTAGAAAATCTATATATAAATGCTAAGGATGACTATTATCCTGAAATTAATAATGTGAGTCCTGAAAGAGAAGGAAAGAAATCTTTTAACTATATGGGACATCATCTTTATAAAAATTTAAATATATTTATTGAGTAGACTGGAAAAATTCTTATAGGGAAAGATTTTATAAATGAATATTATATACATA
>CAMWLB010000139.1 GCA_947174985.1 uncultured Lachnospiraceae bacterium
TTCTTGTTCGGCAGCGTCAGTTGTGTATAAGAGACATCCTCGGAGGGATGGTGCTGGATTTAGACCGCCAGCAGGACAACAATGACCAGAAGGAGACCCGCCGCCATTTCTCTCTTAACGGCATGGACTACGAAGGGGAGCTGTTTGCCTCGGCGGAGGATACGGAAGGGGAGGCGGTGCGCCGGGAGGATATGGCGCGGCTGTATTCCGCTATGGAGGCTCTGTCGCCTGCCCAGCGTGAGCTGGTGAAGAAAGTCTATTTTGAAGAACAGAAGATTGCGGATATAGCCCGTGAAGAAGGGGTGTCTCATGCGGCTATCCATGATCGCTTGGAGCGGATTTACAGAAAAATTAAAAATAATTTTTAATCAGACCCTTACATTTTGCCTTTCCTGTGACCTAATAGTGAGGGCAGTAAAAATGAGCGCCCTCAGAAAGAGGTGAAAGGCAGATGAAACACAGCTTGAAGATCAGCTATACAAAAGAGCCGGGTTCCGGCGGCATCGTCTGGTGCAGGACTGTACCTTTGCGCGAGCGCCTGCTCCGGCGACTGTTCGGTGAGATGCGCCGGGTTACAATCATTGTCCCCGGAGGCAGCGTGGAGGAGCTTTCTGTGAAGGAGGTAGGTACGGATGCGTAAGAAGGTTTTTATCTGCAGCCCTTTCCGCGGCGACATGGAAGGGAATGCAAGGAAGGCGGCGGCCTACAGCCGCATGGCGTGTGAGGAAGGGTATCTGCCCATCGCGCCGCACCTTTTATTCCCTCAGTTCTTAAACGAGGGCATCGAGGAAGAGAGGCAGCTCGGCATCGCTATGGGGATGGAGCTGCTCACGGGATGTGACGAGGTGTGGGTGTTCGGGGAAGCCACAGAAGGGATGGCGGCGGAGATCGCCCATGCCACGGCGCAGGGAAAGAAAGTCGTATTCAAGGAAACGGAGGGAATGTAAATGGGAAGTGAATTATTAAGGATTGCGGAAGGGTTCTCCATCGTTGCGGAAGGTCTGCGCGGCCTTGCCAAAGCGGAGGGAGGCAGTAAGACAGCAGAGAAAACACAGAAGTCACAGCCGTCATCTACGGAAAAAGCACAGCCGGAAGCACAGCAGGAGAAGCCTGCCACGCTGGAGGGCATCCGTGCGCTGATGGCGCAGAAGACCCAGGAGGGCAAGTCAAAGGAGATCAAGGAACTTTTGCAGAAGTACGGCGCGGCGAAGCTCTCGGCGGTGAATCCGGAGGACTACCCGGCGCTGATGCAGGAAGCGCAGGTGTTGTGATGGGGAAACACGCATTGCTTTCCGCATCTTCCTCCAAGCGGTGGCTCTCCTGCACGCCTTCCGCAAGGCTGGAGGAGCAGTTTCAGGAAGAGTCTGGCGGCAGCGTCTATGCCGAGGAAGGTACCGCCGCCCATGCCCTTGCGGAGCATAAGCTGAAAAAGTGCCTGAAATGCAGGTCAAAGCGCCCGGTGTCGGATTACCACTGTGACGAGATGGAGGAATGCACGGACGGCTACGTGGCCTATGCGATGGAGCAGGTGGAGCTTGCAAGGCAGGAATGCAGTGACCCGGTTGTCCTGATCGAACAGCGGCTTGACTATTCCGCCTATGTGCCGGAGGGCTTTGGCACCGGGGACTTGCTTATCGTGGCCGACCATATCCTTACCGTCATCGACCTAAAGTACGGGAAAGGCGTGGCGGTGGAGGCGGAGTGGAACCCGCAGATGATGCTGTATGGATTGGGCGCACTGGAATTGTTTGATGCCCTCTACGACATTGAAATTATCCGTATGACCATCTACCAGCCTAGATTAGAATCCGTCAGCACATGGGAGATTTCCGTAAAGGACCTGATGGAATGGGTGGAGATGGAATTAAAACCAAAGGCCGTGCTTGCCATCAAGGGCGAAGGGGAATTCTGCTGTGGCGACTGGTGCCGTTTCTGCAAGGCGAAGAACACCTGCAGGGCAAGGGCAGAGGAATATTTAAGATTGGCGCAGATGGAGTTCAAAGCCCCGCCGTTATTGTCAGATGAGGAGATTGCGGAAGTCCTGAAAGTTGCGGACGAGCTTGCCAAGTGGTCTGCGGATGTCTACGCCTATGCACAGGACGAGGCGGTCACGAAAGGGAAAAAGTGGGCTGGCTTCAAGCTGGTGGAGGGCAGGAGCAACCGGAAATACACGGATGAGGAGGAAGTGGCACAGGCGGCAGTGGCAGCCGGGTACACGGACATCTACAAAAAGACGCTCATCGGCATCACGGAGATGGAGCGGCTCCTTGGGAAGAAGAAATTTGCAGAGGTGCTTGGGAAGCTGGTCTACAAGCCACAGGGCAAGGTGACCTTAGTGCCGGAATCGGACAAGAGGCAGGAAATAATGGCAGCAACCGCGGAGGCGGATTTTAAGGAGGAATAAATACCATGAGTAATGAAAATGCAAACCTTACAAAAGTGATCGTACCGTGCAGATTTTCTTATCTGCACTGCTGGGAGCCAAATGCAGTGAGCGATGGCGACCCCAAATATTCCGTATCGGCCATCATATCGAAATCGGACACGGAAACCATAGAGAAGATCAAGAAAGCGATTGAGCAGGCGAAGAAGGATTCCGTTTCCAAGTGGGGCGGCAAGGTTCCGGCGAACTTGAAGCTCCCTTTAAGGGACGGCGACATTGACCGCCCGGAGGATGAGGCGTATGCGGACAGCTATTTCTTTAACGCCAACAGCAAGCAGGCACCGCAGGTGGTGGATAAAAATGTACAGCCCATCCTTGACCAGTCGGAAGTGTACTCTGGATGCTATGGCAGGATCAGCGTGAACTTCTACGGGTTTTCCACCAACGGCAATAAGGGAATCGCCGCAGGTCTTGGCAATATCCAGAAGCTGCGTGACGGGGAGTCCCTTGGCGGCAGGACGAATGCAGAGGATGACTTTGACGCGGTGGAAGTGGATGATGAGGAAGATTTTCTTGGATAAGCATATCGGGGCGGCGGTTTTCCGCTGCCTCTCATCCAAAGTATCTACACAGGAAGGAGCCATGAAATGGGGCGAATCTTAGAAGCCGATATTGAAAGCTACAGCGATGTGGATTTGATCAAATGCGGGGTATACGCTTATGCGGACAGCCCTGCTTTTGAGATTTTATTATTTGCCTATTCCTTTGACGGAGGGGAAACGCAGATCATAGATCTGGCGCAGGGAGAGCAGCTCCCGGCAGAGGTGGAGGATGCCATTTTTGATGTGTCCGTGACCAAGACGGCATACAATGCGAATTTTGAGCGCACCTGCCTCTCTAAGCATTTCGGGAGATACATTCCCCCGGAGTCCTGGCATTGCAGCGCGGTGCAGGCAGCCATGCTCGCCCTGCCCCGGTCACTGGAGGATGTGGGCAGGGTGCTTGGTCTGGATGAGCAGAAGATGAAGGAAGGCAAGGAACTGATCCGGTATTTCTGTGTCCCCTGCAAGCCCACAAAGGCAAACGGCGGCAGGACAAGAAACCTCCCCTGCCATGCGCCGGAGAAGTGGGAGCTTTTCAAGACCTACTGCAAAAGGGATGTGGACGTGGAGAAATCAATCCGCAGGAAACTGCATAATTTCCCTATCCCGGAAAGCGAGATGGAACTGTACCGCTTAGACCAGCGCATCAATGACCGTGGCGTTCTGGTGGACATGGGACTGGTGGAACAGGCCATTTCCTGTGAGCGGCTCCATAAAGAGGTTGTGACGAAACGCGCCTATGAACTGACCGGATTGGAGAACCCAAATTCCGTGGCGCAGCTCAAAGGCTGGCTTGGTGACAAAGGCATGGCGGCGGAGAGCCTTTCCAAGAAAGCGGTGGCGGATATGATAGCGGAAACGGACGGGGAAGTGGAGGAACTGCTCAAATTAAGGTTATTAATGGCAAAAACATCTGTGAAGAAGTATGAGGCTATGGAGAGAAGCGTCTGCTCAGATGGCAGGGTACATGGCTTATTGCAGTTTTATGGAGCCAATAGGACCGGAAGGTTTGCGGGGCGCTTGGTGCAGATTCAAAATCTGCCGCAGAACCACATACCCGATCTGGAACTTGCGAGAGACCTTGTGAAGCAGGGCAGATTTGAGGATATAGAACTTTTATATGATTCCACACCGAATGTTCTCTCGGAACTTATCCGAACTGCCTTTATCCCAAAGCCGGGATGCCGCTTTGTGGTGGCGGACTTCTCTGCCATAGAAGCAAGGGTGCTGGCATGGCTTTCCGGGGAGCAGTGGAGATTGGATGTGTTTACCTCCCACGGGAAGATTTATGAAGCATCGGCATCTTCCATGTTCCATGTGCCGATGGAGGAGATCACGAAAGGCTCCCCGCTCCGGCAGAAAGGTAAATTAGCGGAGCTTGGCCTGGGTTTCGGCGGGGCAAGCGGCGCGCTCATTTCAATGGGTGCATTGGATATGGGGCTGACAGAAGATGAACTGCCCCCGCTTGTAGCAGCATGGAGAAAGGCGAATCCCCATATCACACAGTTCTGGTGGGATGTGGATGCGGCGGCTGTCAAGGCAGTTACAGAAAAGCAGAAAATGAAAGTCGGGAAGATCATTTTTGAATATAAGAGTGGGATTTTATTCATCACACTCCCGTCTGGCAGGAAGCTGTCCTATGTAAAGCCACGGATGGCTGTAAATAAATTCGGCAGAGACGGCCTGACTTACGAAGGGATTTCTGAAAACAAGAAATGGAGCTGGATTGAAACCTACGGTCCCAAGCTGGTGGAGAACATTGTGCAGGGGACGGCGCGTGACTTATTGGCGGAGGCAATGCTCCGTGTGGAGGAAAAGGGATACCCCATCGTCATGCACTGCCATGATGAGATCATAGCAGAAGTGTCGGAGGGCAGCGGTTCTGTAGAAGAGATGTGTGAGATTATGGCGGTACAGCCAAAGTGGGCGGCAGGGCTGCCTTTAAGAGCAGACGGCTATGAGTGTAAATTTTACCAGAAACAGTAAAGGGGAAATGCAGATATGGAGAGAAGGAATGCAGAAGGGTACCATGACCCGATGCGCATGGCAGAGCAGAAGTCGGAAAAGGAAACTGTAAAAATGGTTTATAAGAATGGGAGGATGGAGCTGTATATCCACGAGTTCTTCCCATGCACGGCGGCGGTGGCAAGGAAGGTGTTCCCGCTGATCAGGAAGTTTGCGAAAGAGGATGATAAGGGTAAGCTGCGGCAGTTCTTACGGATAAAGGCACGGGAGCATTCCGGGAAGGTTAAGGCTTTTTCGGAAAAAGCGGAGTCCCTTATTGCAAGGTCGGAGGAATGGCATTTCTACCGCAGGAAAGCAAGGGAAGAACAGATCATCTATAACCAGTGCATGAAAAATCTGAAATTATTGGAGGGCAGGAAGGAATGAAGATACAGATCGCAACAGGCAATTCAAGGATGGAGAAACGCTGGAACAACGTGGAGATGGAGTTTGAAGAATTTCAGGAGCGCATCTCCCACACTATCCGCACGGCGGAGACCGTGGAGCAGTATGTGAAAATGACGAAAGCGAAGCAGGATGCAATAAAGGACGTGGGCGGTTTCGTCATGGGGAAGCTGAAAGGTGGCAGGAGGAAGAAGGACTGTGTGGAATTCCGTTCTGCCTTAACTCTGGACATGGACCATGCCGTGCCGGACATCCCGGAGCAGGTGGAGATGTTCTTTGACTTCCGGTGCCTCATTTACTCCACCCATAAGCACACAGCGGAGAATCCGAGACTCCGGCTCATCATCCCGCTTTCACGGAACGTGTCGCCGGATGAATATGTGGCGGTGGCAAGGAAGGTGGCGGAGGACATCGGGATTGAGATGTTCGATGATACCACCTACGAGCCGAGCCGCCTCATGTACTGGCCGTCCACTTCCGCTGACGGGGAGTTTCTTTTCCGGGATATCGAGGGAGAGCCGTTAAGCCCGGACGATGTGCTTTCACGGTATAAGGACTGGCGGGATTCCTCTGAGTGGCCGGTGAGCAGCCGCCAGCAGAACATCGTACAGAGGGAAATTCGGAAACAGGCAGACCCGCTGACAAAGGATGGAGTCATCGGCGCATTCTGCCGGACGTATTCCATCGAGGAAGCAATAGCCGCATTCCTCCCGGACGTATACCAGCCAAGCGCGATGTCTGGGCGGTATGACTATATCCCGGCTGACTCACAGGCGGGCGTGGTGGTCTATGAGGGAAAATTCGCTTATTCCCACCATGCCACGGACCCGGCCTGCGGAAAGCTGATGAACGCCTTTGATATGGTGCGGATACACAGATTCGGTGAGATGGATGCAAAAGCGTCCGAGGATACGGAGCCTTCCAAGCTCCCTTCTTTTGGTGCCATGAGTGAGTTTGCGGTAAAGGATGGGAACGTAAAAACCACGCTGGCACAGGAGCGGCAGAAAGCGGCGGGGGAGGAATTCGCCCCATCCGATGACTGGCAGGCATCCCTTGACCTTGACAAGCAGGGCGCGGTGAAGCCCACGCTGGATAACCTTGTGCTGATCCTGCGCAATGATGAACGCCTGCACTCTATTGCATTCAACCTCCACCGGGACGGGATAGATGCCGGGGAGGGGCTCCCGTGGAAGCAGATCAAGCCGGGGTGGAATGACTCTGACTTCGCGTCCCTCAAAGTATATCTGAGCAATGTGTACAATGTCTACTCACCGACCAAGACGAAGGACGCGGTGCTTGCGGTGGCGGCGAAGCGGGCATACCACCCGGTGCGTGAATATCTGGAGAGCCTGCCGGAATGGGATGGCACGGAAAGGGTGGCGACCCTGCTGGTGGATTACTTTGCTGCGGAGGACACCAGCTACACGCGGGCGGTCACCCGCAAGACGATGGCGGCGGCTGTGGCGAGGATATACCAGCCGGGGATAAAGTTTGACTCAGTCCTTATCCTGAACGGGCCGCAGGGCATCGGGAAGTCCACGCTCTTTGCCAAGCTGGGCGGCGCATGGTTCTCCGACAGCCTGACCCTCACCGATATGCGCGACAAGTCCGGCCCGGAGAAACTGCAGGGCTACTGGATACTGGAGCTTGGCGAGCTTGCCGGGATGCGCAAGACCGATGTGGAGACCGTGAAGTCCTTCCTCTCCCGCGTGGATGACAAGTACCGTGCAAGCTACGGCATGAACGTGGAAAGCCACCCGCGCCAGTGCATCATCGTGGGCAGCACCAACTCAGAGAACGGGTTCCTCCGTGACGTGACGGGCAACCGCCGCTTCTGGCCTGTCCGGGTGGGCAGGGAGAGCCGGAAGAAGCCGTGGCAGATCACCGAGGAGGAGATATGGCAGATATGGGCGGAGGCGGTCACCCTGTACCGTTCCGGGGAGAAGCTCTACCTCGAAGGCGAGGAAGCACAGATTGCCATTGCGGAGCAGGCGGAGGCGATGGAGACGGATGACAGGGAGGGCCTGGTGCGGACGTACCTTGACACGCTGCTCCCGGAGAATTGGGATGAAATGAGTTTATATGACCGCAGGAACTTCCTGAACGGTAGTGAATTCGGGGAGTCGCAGCGGACGGGTACGGTGCGCCGGACGCTTGTCTGCAATATGGAGATATGGTGCGAGTGCTTCGGGCGGGAGTCCTCTGCGCTAAAAAAGACGGATTCCTATGAGATCAATGCCATCATGCGAAAGATCGAGGGATGGGAGAAGTATGCCGGAACGAGGACAGGGATGTACGTTTTCCCCGTTTACGGGAAGCAGAGGGCGTACTGCCGGGAACAAACGGAACAATGCAGATGAATGTTCCGCAGAT
>CAMWLB010000140.1 GCA_947174985.1 uncultured Lachnospiraceae bacterium
CAACACAGGGCTTTCCCTCATTCTTACCGCTATGCGATGGAAACTACCTTGTAGTCCTGTTCCTCCACAGCCTTTTTCAGCGTTTCGTCTGCAATTTCTCCACTCAGCTTCACAACTGCGCTTCCTGTTTCATGGCTGACAACTGCTTCCGAAACCTCCGGCAGTGCCTCAAGGCATTTCTTCACTCTCGCCTCACAGTGCCCGCACATCATGCCTTCGATTTTCATTGTTTTCTCCATTTTGTTTTCCTCCATTTCTTTTTCGGTTTTCCCGATGTTTAATTTTTTTGTATCTGCTTTTTTGTGTTTCTTATCCCTCTTTGCAGAGTGAATATCCACCAGATTCAGGCGCAGCGCATTGGTCACTACGCAAAAACTGGAAAGGCTCATGGCAGCCGCGCCGAACATGGGATTAAGCTGCCAGCCGAAAATAGGTATCCAAAGCCCTGCCGCCAGCGGAATCCCGATGATATTGTAAATAAACGCCCAAAACAGGTTTTCGTGAATGTTTTTCAGCGTCGCTCGACTCAGTCTTATCGCTGCCGGCACATCACTTAAGCGGCTTTTCATCAGCACCACGTCCGCCGCATCTATGGCAATATCAGTTCCTGCACCAATAGCAATGCCGATATCCGCCCTTGTCAGCGCAGGGGCATCGTTGATACCGTCACCCACCATGGCAACCTTTCCCTGTTCCTGCAGGGAGCGGATAACGCTTTCCTTGCCGTCAGGCAGCACACCCGCAATTACCTCATCCACGCCTGCCTGTCTGCCAATTGCCTCTGCGGTGCGCGCATTGTCTCCGGTCAGCATGACCACGCGGATTCCCATATTCTGTAATTCTTTGACCGCGCGGGGACTGTCTTCCTTGATAACATCGGCAACTGCAATCATGCCGCACAGCCTGTTATCCCTTGCAAAAAACAGCGGCGTTTTGCCTTCCTCTGAAAGCCTTTCTGCTTCTTCCTGTATAGATTTTGCAATTTCCGCCCTGCCGCTTATAAACTGATAATTGCCGCCACTCAGCACTTCCCCTTGTTTTCTGGCTTCCAGTCCGCTTCCGGAAAGTGCCCTGAAATCCGTTACCTCTTCTGCTTCTATTCCTTTTTCCCCGGCATATTCCAGAACCGCCTTTGCCAGTGGGTGCTCGCTTTTCTGCTCTAACGCACAGGCAGTCAGCATAAGCTCTTTCTCGGAAACGCCTTCCGCCGGACAAATATCTGTCACCTTCGGTTCGCCGCTTGTAATGGTTCCGGTTTTATCCAGCGCCACAATCTGCATCTTTCCGGCTTCTTCCAGCGAAACCGCCGTCTTAAACAGGATTCCGTTTTTGGCGCCACAGCCATTGCCGACCATAATGGCGACGGGCGTTGCCAACCCCAGCGCGCAGGGACAACTGATGACCAGAACGGAAATGCCCCTCGCCAGCACAAAACCAATGTCTTTTCCCACAAGCAGCCATATCAGAATCGTAACTGCTGCAATGGCGATAACCGCCGGCACAAAGACACCGGATACCTTGTCTGCCACTTTCGCAATAGGCGCCTTTGTTGCTGCCGCATCGCTCACCATCTGTATGATTTTTGACAGGGTAGTATCTTCCCCCACCCGCGTTGCCTCGCATTTGATAAAGCCGGACTGATTCAGGGTTGCCGCGGACACGCTGTCGCCCTCCACCTTGTCCACCGGAATACTTTCCCCTGTCAGCGCCGCCTCATTTACTGCGCTGCTGCCTTCGATGACCACGCCGTCCACCGGAATATTTTCACCGGGTCTTACCACAAACACATCGCCGCATTTAACCTGCTCAATAGGAATCTCCGTCTCAACGCCTTCTCTTACGATAACCGCCGTCTTAGGCGCAAGCTTCATCAGTCCTTTTAAAGCGTCTGTGGTTCTCCCCTTGGAACGCGCCTCCAGCATTTTCCCGACAGTAATCAGGGTCAGTATCATGGCAGCAGATTCAAAGTAAAATTCATGCATGTACGCCATGACGCCTTCCATATTTCCTTTTAGCTGCGCGTCCGTCATGGCAAAGAGCGCATACGTGCTGTAGACAAAAGAAGCGCCGGCGCCCAGCGCCACAAGGGTATCCATATTGGGAGCCCCATGGAGCAGGCTCTTAAACCCGCTGATGAAAAAACGCTGGTTAATAACCATGATAATCATGGTAAGCAAAAGCTGCAAAAGTCCCATGGCAACATGATTGTCTGCCAGAAAAGAGGGCAGCCACCAGCCCCACATCATATGTCCCATGGAAATATACATCAGTACAATCAGAAACCCCACCGAGGCAAACAAACGCTTTTTTAAAAGCGGTGTCTCCTTGTCCTCTAAGACTGCCTCTTCTCTGCCCCTGCCCGCGGCTGTCTGCTCTTCACGTCCTTTGGGCGCCGCGCCGTAGCCCGCCGCCTCCACCGCTGCTATAATTTCCTGTTCAGATGCAGTTCCTTCCACACCCATGGAATTTGTCAAAAGGCTGACCGAGCAGGCACTTACACCGGCAACCTTGCCGACCGCCTTCTCCACACGGGCGCTGCAGGCGGCACAGCTCATGCCCGTAACTGTATATTGTTTCATTCCGATTCTCCCTTCCGGATTGTTTTTACTTCATCAATTTTTTCAAGGTGTCTAAAAGCTCTTCCACCGTCTCTTCCTTTCCTTCCCTGATGTCCTTTATCACACAGGTTTTGATATGATTTGACAGAAGCACTTTATTGAAGCTGTTTAACGCCGCGTTAACCGCCGCAACCTGCACCAGAATATCCGTACAGTACGCATCCTTCTCCACCATGCCCTTAATGCCCCGTATCTGCCCTTCGATACGGTTCAGCCGGTGAAGCATATCCTTATATTCCTTGTCGGAGCGCTCCTTAGTCCGCTGGCAGCAGTTTTTGCAGCCCTGCTCCTGTCCTTCGATATTTTTTTCTGTCATAGGCTTCCCTTTCTGTATTGTATATAGTTTTCCCGTATCCGAATCATTTATTGCGGTTTGATTCTTTGTTTCTCTTCACTATGGATTATATACCCCTACTGGGTATATTGCAAGTGCTTTTTATTTTTCTCAAGGCAGCAGAAAATATACTCCGCAGATTTTTTCCAAAAAGTACAGGAGACAGATTGTATTTTCTCTGTCTCCTGCACGCAAAAATTCACTTTCGTTTTCTCAAATCTCCCAACATATACGGCCTGTCGTAAACATAACCGTCTGCACGCAGAATAGCTCTCATGGCTCCTGCCGCGCCGGTTCCGTAATCATAACAGGTACTCTGCTTGGTCTCGTCTGTGAACCGCGCATTCCCCTGCGAATCGTAAAATCGCTGTGTGTAGATATATTTTGCAACCGTCGTTGCCTGATACAGAAAGGTGCCGTCGCGTGTCACATCAAACATATCCATCAAAAATTCCACGCTTCCCGCATTTCCATAGCACTGGCAGTTAGACTGCGTCCACATGGAATCCGTTATGATTTTGGAAATTTTGCATAGAATCGGATATATTTCAGATTTCCACGCATACTGCCCTATGGAAAGAAGCGCTGTCCCAATTCCGGCAAGCCCGTTACACCAGGATATGTCTATTTTTTTCTCCTCAAGGTAATAACCGTTTACTTCCTCTTCCACCTTCTTTAGATATGCCGGAAGAGATACATTGACATAATCATGGTACTCTGCCCTGTTTGTCACGACACGCATCAGATGCATAAAATATAAAAGTCCGGCTTCACCATTTGCAAACCCGAGTCCCCTTTCTGCTTTCGGAGAATTTTCCTGCTTACCGTTCCTGCCTGCAAAATATGCATATATGCTGTCCGCAGCCGCTTCCGCTTTATCCAGAAATGCCGTATTCCCCGTCTCATTCCATAATTTCAGATAGGTACAGCCATATCCGGCAAGCCCTGCAGCATAATCCTGCACCTCGGACTGCCCTGGCAGGGATAGCGCAAAACGGACTGCTGCCTCTGTTTTTTCCGCATCTCTTCTCTGCCTGTAAAAATCATACAAAAACCATGCAATACCATGATTGCCAAAGAGCAGCGAGTTATCCGCCTGTATGTGAAAGACATCCGCCTCACCTAAATACTCATCTACCAGCTCCAGAATTTCATGTGAAATATCTTCAAATCCCTCTACTTTTTCAAGTTCCAGCAATACTCCTGCAATACCCGCAACACCGTGCTGTATATTCAGGGCATTTGTGGTACGCCCGAAATCTGTGCTGTCCCACAGTCTTTCGCTCCCGCCTTTCAGGTTTGTTTTTGCCTCACTGTACAAGCCCTTCAAAAAACTGCGGCATACATCATCTGCTTGTTCCAGCGAAATGTTCCATCTCTTTGTAGCCGGAAAGGGCAGTTCCCTATTAAACATCGTGGAAAATACAGGCTTTTCTTCTATATGCTGGGAGGATTTTAAAAGAAGCGAATATACCATATTTCTAATTTCCTTCGGCAGCTTCTTTTCCTCCACCGCAAGCACCATCTGCTCCATCACCTTATCTACTACAGGACGTGAATCCCCGCCTTTGCTTTCATCGCTGAAAAAACAAATACCGGTTCCCAAGTAAAGATACAAAATACTCATTGCCAATCCGAACAAATCTTTTGACCAAATCGTCTGCTTTGGGTTCTTATCTGTATTACAAAATTCGTTTGCCACAGCCATGCCGCCTGAAGGTTCCGCCGCACAGCTGCCCACACCTTCAACACCTGTCAGCCGGATGCTGAAATCCGGCATAATCATGATATTGTCCGGAGATAAGCCGTTGCCTAAAATCCCTTTCTCATACAGTGCATCCATGGCTGCCAGCAAACCTCTGACCACTTTTTCTTTTTCATCCAATGCATGATACGAAGCGCCGTATTTTGTCAAACTCTTTCCTTCCACCTTATTCCCCTACTCCATAGCTTTATACCACAGGCTTAACTCTGTGCAACAACAAAGAGCGAATAGAACAACCCTTTCTGCTCCATCAATTCCGCAAAGCTGCCTTTCTCACAGATGTTTCCACTCTTCATAACAAGGATTTCGTCATATCTCTTTAAAAGCCCTTCCTCCAAGCGATGGGTTACCACAATGCGGGTAAACGCCTCAATATCCAAAATGGCGCTGGTCACCTCGTATGCTGTTGCTGCATCCAGTGCGGCAGTCGCTTCGTCCACCAGCATAACGGGTGCGCCGCGCAGAAGCGCTCTGGCTATGGAAATTCTCTGCTTTTCTCCTCCGGAAAGTCCGTTGCCGTTCTCTCCGCAGACATAATCTTCGCCCTTATCGGCAATCAGCCCTGCCAGACCGGACTGCCGGATAACGCTTTCTACCTGCGCATCAGGAAATTCCCGAAACATGGTGATATTGTTCCGTATGGTATCGTTAAAGATAAATACACTCTGCTGCACCATCGTCATTAGTTCATACAGTGAATCCGAATGTACCTGCTTTAGTTCCTTACCGTCAAAGAAAATGGAGCCTTCATACGCATCGGAGCTTCCCATCAGCAGGCTTAAAAGCGTGGATTTACCGGAGCCTGACGCCCCTACAATGGCGTAGCTCTTGCCCGCCTCAAAATTCTGGCTGACTGACTGTAGCACCGGTTTATTTTCCTCGTAGGCATAGGAAAGATTTTCCACCCTTATGCCCTCTTCCAGCCCTGTAAGCCTCTCCCCGCCTTCGTTGCGCACATTTTCCTGCAGCAGTGCGGCAAGCTTATCTATCAGCTTTATGGCGGCTTTCCTGTTGCTCCAAAACTGTGGCAGTACAGTCAGTGGATAGTTAATGTAATCCATAAGGTGCACAAAGGCAATTACAGTACCTGCCGTAATACCAAACGTCGCATGTCCCGAAAGAAGGGTACCTATAAAATACATGCCCAAAACTGCAAAAGTAGCGCCCCATGAGGATATTGCCTCTATTGTCCAATAGGTACGTTTTCTGTCGCGCCGTGCTTCTTCCAGCAGCGTATTCACTTTCCGAAAGCTTTCCATAGCTTCCTTTTCCGCCCGGAAGCTTTTGATAACGGGAAAGCCGGCCAACCAGTCTTTTAAACTGCCAACAAACAGCTCCCGCCTGTCCGATATAATACGATCCTTTTCCGCCAGACGGTCACCGGTCTTCAAAGACGCAAGTAAGGGAAACAGCGCAAAAACAAAGGCAATGGCAGTCAGCAGAGGACTGTATACCAACATCATTACCAACGCCTCCACGAAGAGTGCCGCATAAGCATACAAATAAAACTGCTGCGCTACATATTGATTTCCCACATCCGACGCATCATTCGTCAACACGGAAAGATAACGTCCTGTGTTTTCCTTGGAAAAAGCATTCATACTCTTTTTCGTCACTTCTGAAAAGGCATATTCCTTATACTGGCACATGGCACGCTCTATAAATCTCGGCTGCACTATCCTCTCCAATAAAAGCGCTGCTACAAAGACAAGCAGAATACCGGCTGCATATAAAAACACCTGTAAAAGTGTTTTGTCACTGTCACCAGTGATAACATCTATTACCATTTGGGTCAACACCGCCATGCCAACATTAATACCGATTGTTATAGGCTGCAGCAGCATAGTGCATATAAAAGCAGCTTTATTACCGCGGTAAAACTGTCTGGTAAAACGACGGCGTCTCTGTCTGATAAGCTTCTTTTCTGATTGATTCTTCATGCCATTATTCTCCCATGCCATCTTAATTCTGTGCAATTACAAACAAGGAATAGAACAGCCCTTTCTGTTCCATCAACTCCGAAAAACTTCCGCTCTCACAGATACTCCCGTTTTTCATGACAAGTATTTCATGGTATCTCCTGAGAAGTCCCTCCTCTAATCGGTGGGTTACCACAATACGGGTTAAAGCATCAATACCCAGAATAGCGCTTGTTATCTCATATGCCGTTACTGCATCCAGCGCAGCGGTCGCTTCATCCATCAGCATAACAGGCGCTCCGCGCAAAAGCGCTCTCGCTATGGAAATCCTCTGCTTTTCTCCGCCGGACAACCCGCTGCCATTTTCACCACAAATATAGTCCTCACCCTTGGCGGCAACCAGTTCCGCAAGTCCGGACTGCCTTACAACATTTTCTACTTGTTCATCAGAAAACTCCCCGAACATGGTAATATTATTCCGTATGGTATCGTTGAAGACAAATACATTCTGCTGCACCATCGTCATCATCTCATACAGGGAGTCAGACTGCACCTGCCGCAATTCCTTCCCATCAAAAAGAATCTCTCCTTCATACGTATCGGAACTGCCCATCAGCAGATTTAAGAGTGTGGACTTACCGGAACCGGACGCACCCACAATAGCGTAGCTCTTGCCCACCTCAAAATTCTGGCTGACAGACTGCAGTACCGGCTTTCCTTCCTCGTAGGCATAGGAAAGGCTTTCCACACAAATGCCTTTCTCCAGTCCTATAAGCTGCTCCCCTCCTTCACTGCGCACATTTTCCTGTAACAAGGATGCAAGCTTATCAATTAATTTATATGCCGATTTCACCGCTCCCCAATACATTGGTAGTTCCGTAATCGCCTTGTTAAATTTAAAAGTAATATATACAAATGCCGTTATCATGCCTGCCGTAATCCCCATACCTTTCTGTGCAAAGAAAGCCCCCACCAGATACACACCAAACTCTGCAGCAGTAGATGCCCCCAATGCCAATATATTGATTGTACTGGATGCTCTTCTGGCATCCCTGCTTGCCCTTTCTCTCAAGGCATTTGCCTCTTCAAAGCTCTTTATGGCTTCCCC
>CAMWLB010000141.1 GCA_947174985.1 uncultured Lachnospiraceae bacterium
GTGCGGAAAATCAGACCGACGATGATTCGCAGGAATGGGGTGTGACATTATGATGAATTATATTAAAAGTGAATTATACAGGATAGTACATTCTAAAGGAATTTATATTTTGTCAGGAATCTGTGCGTTGCTGCTCTTGAGTATGAATGTAGTGCTGCATCTGTTCGGGCGAGGAGGTCATTTTACTTACGATAATACAGAGTTTGTCTTTAGTATGGTGTGGAGTGCATTGAACACGGTCTTTTTCCTGACACTGTGCATGGGCAGTCTTATTTTTGCAGATGAATACAAAAACAAAACAATTTCCAACAGCATTGCCTTTGGGTATTCGCGGATTTCTCTATATTTCGGCAAGATTTTGGTGGGGATGATTGTGTCCGTTGCTGCGCTGGTGGCTGTACTGGGTATTTTTATTATAAGTGCGTATCTGCTGTTAGAAAACAGCGGCATAGATGTTTTGCTTAAAATGTTTCGGGGAATCGGAGCAAGTATACCGGCCCTGCTTACAGGGGAGATTGCGGCTATTACATTTTGCTTTTTGCTCGGAACGACGACAGGAGCCATCTGGTCCTGGTTTGGACTTATGATAGGTGTTCCCATGGTGTCTGAAATTTTGGGGATGATGGGGAAGAAGTTTGATTTTTTTGCCAGGCTTTCCAAGTGGCTGGTATACGAAGTATTGCAGGACAATCAGATTATCGTGACCGAGGACGGGATGGCAAGAGAAGTGATCATGGCATGGATGACACGGGACGGACTGATTAGAATGATTCTTGCAGGCGTGATCGGGATTGCCATATTCCTGATATTGGGTGTTGTGGGGCTGAGGCGTAAAGAAATAAAATGACGCATGCGTCAGATAATGGCGGGAAAGGAAATGACATATGGGTTGGTTGCTTTTTACAATAGCGGCTTTGACTGCCGTTATCTATACAGTGCGTTTTTACAGCCTGAAGTCTGCCGTGAAAAAGGCAGCAGAGGAGCTTGCGTCGATAGAACAGAATCCGGAAGATAACCGGATTCTGCTTCTTTCTTTTCCGGATAAAGAGTTGGAGAATTTGCTGAAGACTTTAAACCGCTACATTCTTTTGACAAGAAAGGAAAGAATTTTTTATCAAAACAGAGAAAAAGCGCTGCGTGCACAAATTGAAAATATCAGCCACGATTTGCGTACGCCCCTGACGGCTATCATCGGTTATCTGGAGCTTCTGGATACAGATAAGCTGAGTGCGGAGGACGCGGCGGCGGTAGAACGTGTGAGCAAAAAAGCAAAAAGCCTGCAGGGACTTATCGGCAATTTCTATGATTTGTCCCGTCTGGAGATGAATGATTATCACCTGGATATGGAGAAGCTGGAGATTGTACATTTTGCCAAGGAAATAAGTCTTCTCTTTTATCAGGAATTTGAAAAGAAAAAAATTTCCGTACAGTTTGACGCGCCCGAAGAACCGCTTTATCTTTTGGCTGATACCGGCGCGTTAGAGCGGATTTTCAACAATATGCTGCAAAACGCCCTGCGCTATGCAGAAAGCAGCCTTTATATTGGTATTTCGGCAAAGAAAGATAACATCAGCATTGTGTTTGAAAACGATACGTCAGCACTGAAGCCGGAGGACGCAGCCCGCCTGTTTGAACGTTTTTATGTACAGGAAAAATCCCGCACCAGTCAGAGCACCGGTCTCGGACTGACCATCTCAAAGCTTCTGACGGAGGCTATGGGAGGAAGCGTGGAGGCGGAGGTTGCAAAGGGGAAATTGCGGGTGGTATACTGCTTTGAGAAGGGGTAGTGAAGTTATCTGCAAAACTTTTGATCCAACTATTTACTTTTTGTGAAAATCATGTTATTTTTTTAACGTATTGTATCTCTTAAAAAAGAGAATGATAACAGGAGGAAACAAAAATGAATAGTAAAAAAACTTTTAACATGGTTGTGACGGCGCTTTTTATTGCAATTATTGTTGTCATGACCTTCGTACCTAATGTGGGTTACATTAATCTCATTATCATCAAGGCGACCCTGCTCCATGTGCCGGTGATCGTCGGATCCATTGTACTCGGACCGAAAATCGGAGCGGTATTAGGAGGGGTGTTTGGTCTTACAAGTCTGATAAAAAACACCTTAGAGCCAAGCCTTTTGTCCTTTGCTTTTTCCCCGTTCTACTCAGTGGGTGGTATAGGCGGCAATGGCTGGAGCGTTGTCATTGCGCTGGTTCCCAGGATTTTGGTCGGTGTTGTTCCCTATTTTGTTTGCAAAAGCATAGAAAAGCTGCTTAAAAATTTTAAGGGACGCAGGATGATTGCCATTCCTGTGGCGGCAGCGCTGGGTGCTTTCACGAATACTTTGCTGGTTATGAATTTGATTTATTTCTGCTTTAAAGAGGAACTGGCGGCAGCGAAGAACGTTGCGATTGACGCGGTATATGACGTTATTCTGGGAATTATTGCGGCAAACGGCATACCGGAAGCCATCGTGGCAGTGATTATCGGTACGGCTGTCAGTGTAGTGCTGCTAAAGGTTATGCCGCAGGTGCGCAAGGATACAGCGGCTGTCTCCAAAGCACAGTAAAGATGTAAGGAGAAAAATTATGCTGGAAGGGAAGAATATTGTATTAGCGGTGACGGGCAGCATTGCGGCGTATAAGATTGCCAATCTGGCGAGCATGTTGAAAAAGCTTCATGCCAATATCACTGTGCTGATGACGCAGAACGCGACAAATTTTATCAACCCCATTACCTTTGAAACACTGACCGGCAACAAATGTCTGATTGATACCTTTGATAGGAATTTTCAGTACAGTGTGGAGCATGTTTCGCTGGCAAAAAGCACGGATGTAGTGTTGGTGGCGCCGGCCTCCGCCAATGTTATCGGCAAGCTGGCGAATGGTATTGCGGATGACATGCTGACTACCACGGTGATGGCGTGCACTTGTAAAAAAATTGTATCGCCCGCCATGAATACCCATATGTATGAAAATCCTGTTGTGCAGGACAACATTAAAAAGCTTGTACATTATGGCATGGAGGTTATTACGCCGGATACGGGCTATTTGGCATGTGGAGATGTTGGCGCAGGCAAAATGCCTTCCGAACAGGTGCTTTTGGAATATATTTTGCGGGAAGTGGCGTATGAAAAGGATTTGGCGGGAAAGAAGGTGCTTGTAACAGCTGGCCCCACCATGGAAAAATTAGATCCTGTCCGTTATATTACCAACCACTCTACCGGCAAGATGGGCTATGCCATAGCAAAACATTGTATGCAGAGAGGCGCAGAGGTAACGTTAGTCACGGGCAAAACGGAGACGCCAAAGCCTTCCTTTGTTAAGATTGTCGATATAGTTTCCGCAAAGGATATGGCGGATGCGGTTAAAGCGTGCTATAAGGAGCAGGACATTATTATTAAGGCGGCGGCGGTGGCGGATTATCGCCCTACAGAGGTGTCCGATGAAAAGATAAAGAAAAAGGACACGGAACTGTCAATTGCTTTAGAGCGCACCGAGGATATCTTACAGTTTTTGGGGGATAATCGCAGGGAGGGGCAGTTCCTCTGCGGCTTTTCCATGGAGACGGAAAACATGCTGGAAAATTCCCGTGCCAAGCTGGAGAAAAAGCATGTAGATATGATAGTCGCCAACAATGTGAAGCAGGCGGGCGCGGGCTTCGGTACGGACACCAATATCGTGACGCTTATCACAAAAGATAGTGCAAAAGAGCTTCCCATTATGAGCAAGGAAGAAGTGGCAAAACAAATTATAGATACAATACAGAGTATGCAGAAGTAACAGAAAACCTGTCCTCAGGCGTGTTTGAGGACAGGTTTTTATCATTTCTTATACGACGGTGTAGGATCCGCCGTGTGTCAGCCAGTAAAAATTAAGCGCGGCGGAAACTATCGTCAAGAGAAGAATCAGTAAAAATAGCTTTATATTTTTCTCTTTTGTCAGCTTATATATGGAAAATCCAAAAAAACCAAGCGATAGTGCAAAATGCAGATACATCAATCTGAGAAGGTAGTAGAAAATGAGTGGTATCCACCAACCTAAAAAGACCATACCGATACCATCCAAAAGCTTGAGGGCAAAAGGCGGAAGATAGTGATACAACATATCGAGTAATGGGACAAGAAGCGGTCTAATCAGCACGGTGGGAAGCAGAAAGATGCAGTTTACCAGCAAATTTCTTTTTTGATACGTGTCATAAAAATGCCTCCTTTTGGCTGGTTTGGCACGTTGCTGATTGCAATATCGCCAATTGCGGCGGCGGTGGTCGCGGCTACCGTCGTGGGCGGAAATGTCATTGGATTTATTATATCACTTTGATGGGTAAAAATCGACAGAATGTATAGATTTTCAAATGAATATTAGGTATTATATATCGTAAAGAAAGATGAAATGGGTAGAAGAGAGGAATGGAAATATGGAGGTGAAAATGAAGATTGGAACATGTATTAGGGGAAATCACATCTTTGAGGATTTGGAAAATGCAATAAAGTTGGGATTTGATACAGTTGAATTATATTTTAATGAAACATTGGGCGGGATTGATTTGGATGAGCTGTCTAAAAAGATGAAGAGTACAATAGGGGATTTGGGAGTTACCATTTCAGGGATTGGATTATACTGTAATCCGTTGACAAGTGAGCAGGCACGGGCGGAATTGAGATATTGTATAGAAAATGCTCATCTGTTTGGAACAGATTTTATCGGGACTTTTGCAGGAGCGGTTTCCGGTAAAAGTGTGGACGATTCCATGCCGGAATTTAAAAAGGTTTTTTCAGAACTGGTTAAAGTTGCAGAAAGCAGTAATGTGAGAATTGGAATAGAAAATGCGCATATGTATGGTCACTGGTATGGAACGACCTGCAATATCGGCTTTTGCCCAAGGGCATGGGAAATGATGTTTCAAGAGGTGGATAGTGATCGGTTGGGACTGGAGTGGGAGCCGGCCCATCAAGTAGGGCAGTTGATAAATCCGATACAACAGTTAAACGACTGGCTGCCAAAAGTATTTCATGTACATGGAAAGGATGCGCAGTTAAATAAAAAATATATTGAGAAGTATGGCATTTGGTTTGGGGAGTCTTATTGCAAGCACTGCTTTCCGGGAAGAGGGGACACGGACTGGAAAGAAATCATTCATATTTTGCAGCGGGGAGGATATCAGGGCGATATTGCTGTAGAGGGCTACCATGATTCGGTGTATTGCGGGGAAAGGGAATTGGAGGGCCAGAAACTGGCATTGGAGTATCTGCGGAAATGTATTCTTTCAGAGACAGCAGCACAAAGGAGGGATTTATTATGATGAGAAATCCGGAAAAAACCATAGGTAATTTAATTGACAAGCAAAAGGTTTCTTTTATCGCGTCGATTTCGGAGGAGGGATTTCCCAATATGAAAGCGATGCTTTCGCCCCGCAAAAGAGAGGGGATAAGGGAATTCTGGTTTTCGACCAATACCTCTTCCATGCGGGTGGCACAGTATCGGGAAAATCCCAATGCCAGCATTTACTTTTATGACAAGCGTTTTTTCAGGGGCGTTATGTTAATCGGTACAATGGAGGTGCTGGAGGATGCTGCCAGCAAAGAGATGATTTGGCAGAAGGGCGACACCATATATTACGCAGAGGGCGTGACAGACCCTGATTACTGTGTGCTGAAATTTACCGCCGTGAAAGGAAGATATTACAGCAATTTTCACTCAGAAGATTTTGAAATTTGAAAAGGAGTAATCGGAGAGTGATTGTATTTTTCGGAAACTTTGTATATAATACACTTAAGAGCGGAGGTAAATATTATAAAGACATCAAAAAAAGAAGAATCTTACACAATAGATGATATTTATGCTCTGCCGGATGGGGAACGTGGGGAATTAATTGACGGGAAAATTTATTATATAGCTCCGCCGAATACAAGGCATCAGAGGCTTGTCTCAGATTTGTCCTATCAGATAAAAGATTATATCAAACAAAATAAGGGCGAGTGTGAGGTGTTTCCCGCACCGTTTGCCGTATTTTTGAATGAAAATAATGAAAATTATGTAGAGCCTGATATATCTGTTATTTGAGATTGTTTCATCAGGCAGCAAGTCTATGGACTATTTTAAAAAACTTTTTAAATATCGTACTGCCGGTGCCAGAGAGTATTGGATTGTTGACCCGATAAAGAATCAGATTTTAGTGTATCGATTTGAGCAGGAGACAATGGAAGAATATTCCTTTGGAGAAGATGTGCCGGTTGGAATTTATGAAGGATTTTCCATAAGAGTAGAGTAAGCAAATGAAATAGATAAACAAAGGAGAATTACCATGGGTTATTATTTAACCAGTCAGCTTTGCAGAAAACGCAGCTCTGTACAATCCATACCGATGAAACATTGTACAGAGTATAGCGCTTGAACAGCGTATTTGGATTTCATCGGGAAACAGAGCGGTAAGTGCAGCAGTGTGCTTATGGCTTGTTTTCCGTGGGTAAATCAGGCGTGAGAGGCTATGGACAATGTTTTGTCCGTAGCCTTTTGTGACGTAAAGAGCGTTAGCGAATAAGAGCAAATTTGTATGCTTGGCGCGCGTTCTTTATAAAGGCAGAAGGCGGTGCAGAAAAATGCACAGAAGCTTTCTGCCTTTTTGTATTTGTAAATGAATAGGCAGTTGCCTATTGTGAATTAGTGTTGAAAGGAATGTGATAGAGATGAGTTTATTAGAAGTAGAAGGACTGACCCATGCTTTTGGGGATAATCTGCTTTACAGAAATGCGGGTTTTACACTGAATAAGGGAGAGCATATCGGCATTGTGGGGCAGAATGGTGCGGGAAAGAGCACCTTAATTAAAATCTGTACAGGACAGATTGTGCCGGATGCCGGACGTGTGATACGACATCCGAAGGCATCCGTGGGCTATCTGGACCAATATGCAGAAATAAAAAAGGATATGACCATGGAGGCGTTTTTAAAATCAGCGTATGAGGGGCTATACCGGCTTGAGCAGGAAATGCTTCTGCTTTATGAGAAAGCAGCGGACGATGAAAAGGCGCTGAAGCTTGCGGCAGAGTATCAGGAGCGGCTTGAAATACAGGGCTTTTATGACATTGATACCCGTATCGGACAGGTGGCAACCGGGTTGGGACTGTCTGTGATTGGGCTTGCGCGTCCTGTCGGGCAGATGAGCGGCGGACAGCGGGCAAAAGTAATTTTAGCGAAGCTGCTTCTGGAAAAGCCGGACGTGCTGCTATTGGATGAGCCGACAAATTTTCTGGACAAGGAGCATATTGCGTGGCTGTCAGACTATCTGGCAGGACTGGAGAATGCTTTTATGGTGGTGTCGCATGACTATGATTTTCTGGAAAAAATTGCAAATCGTATCTGCGACATCGACAACAAAACCATAGCAAAATACTATGGGACATACTCAGAATTTTTGAAAAAGAAAAGGCTTCTGCGGGAGGACTATGTGCGCCAATATGTAGCCCAACAGAGAGAAATTAAAAAGACGGAGGAATTTATCCGTAAAAATATTGCGGGAATCAAGTCCAAAATGGCAAGGGGCAGACGGACTCGTCTGGAGCGAATGGAAAAAATGGAGGCGCTGGAAGAAAAGGAGATAACGCCGCAGTTTCAGTTTTCGGCACTGCCTCTTACAAATGTGGAGCATCTTTGGATAAAAAGGCTGGCAGTGGGCTATCAGTATCC
>CAMWLB010000142.1 GCA_947174985.1 uncultured Lachnospiraceae bacterium
GAATACTGTCCTGATATCGCCATCTGTGATTTCGTCTACACTCAGACTATCCATATAGCTTTGCAGTTCTGCCTGAAAGGTCAGGAGCGTGGCATCCCGTTCTGCAATGGTAAGCGTTTCAGGAGAAAGAATTTCGTAATCGACTGCAAAGTAAATGTAGCAGGTAAACCGGTAAAATATTATGCCGTCATCTGATTCATCATAAGGGTCTGTCTCTTTTGATACGAATCCCGTAAAGGAGCAAGTTTCTCCCCTGCTTTCGCAATATAACTCACCCAAAGAAAAACGAAGCGTATTTTCAAAAAAGTGATAATTTTCATCGTCGGCGGGCACATCTACATCGGCATAAGCCGCCAGCATTTCACAGAGTGCATCGTCATTGGGGGCAAGGGCGGTGTTGAAGTCAGTCACGCTTTTCTTACCATAGTTCTCCATCATGTGTGTAAGCAGTAAAGCATATGCGTCAGATGTTGAAGCGGCTGCCGGATTGTTGGTGCCGGTGCTTTTTGCGGAAACAACCGTGGGGACAGGAAGAGAATTGTCCGAGGCTTCCGGCTTTTGCATATTGTTCTGCTGTGCGCATCCTGCCAGTGCGGACAGGAAAATAAAGATAACAAGTGCTAAGGTAACATTTTTTTTCATAGTTTTCTCCTTTTTTGTGTGCATTTTATTTGTTACGCTCTTAGCATACCTGCGCAGTTTGAACAGATGTTGGAGTCTTTGTGTTTTTTGTATGAAGTTTTTAAAATGCAATGGAGCACATAACGCCCTGCGCTGTATTGGCAAGTTCTATGTCTGCGCCGTGCAAGTCGAGTGCCGTTTTTACAATATATAAGCCCAGTCCGGTACCGCCGGTCTGCCGGTTTCGGGAGGAGTCCACCCGGTAAAACGCTTCAAACAGTCTGGGAATGTCTTCGTCGGGAATATGAACACCTGTATTTTCAATGGTAAGCTTTACCTTGCCGGTATCCGTCCAAAGTCTTAAAAGTACGCGGTTTCCGGCAGGCGAGTATGTTGCTGCATTTCCTAAAAGGTTATCCAGAGCCTTTTGCAGGAGGGGGGCATCACCCAAAACAAAAATTTCCTGCGCAATTGTTTTTTCAACAGTCAGTTCCTTTTGCATAAACCAGTCTTCGTATGCAGCGAGCCGTTCGTTTAGAAGCGCGCTGAGGTTCAGCCTGCACTTGTGACAGGTGTATTCCGGCGTGCTTAAGCGGGAGAGCAGTAAAAGCTCCTGTACTGTTTTTTCAAGCGCATCCGTAACGGACAATGCCTGTGCCAGATAGGTATCCCTGTCCTTGTAGCGTCCCACCTGATACAGCATTCCCTGAAGCTGCCCTTTGATAATGGTAATAGGTGTTTTTAATTCATGTGAGGCTGCTGAGAAAAATGTGGTTCTTTGCCGTTCCAGCCGTCTTTCCATGTCAATATCTGCCAACAGCTTTTGATTGGCATTCTGCAATTCGGAAATGGTTTCGGCCAGCCGTTGGGACAGCTTGTTCAGACTGTCTGTCAATACACCGATTTCATCGGCGCGTCCCGTAGGACAGAAAACACTAAAATCCATATCTGCCATCTGCTTTGCCATCTTGCTGACTTTTTTAACCGGAGCAGTCATATACAAAGAGCAGATAAATGCCGCGAGCACAGAGGCGAAAAGAATTACTATGCTTAAAATGGGGAGTGTCTTATAGAGCGCTTCTGTAACCTGGCTCTGTTTCTCTGTATTCTGCGCAATACACATGGTATAGACCTGGGTATTGTGAGCCAATGTAATGGGATAAAATGATGACCTGCTTTGAGGACTGAAATCGTACATGGATTTCCCGGTAAAGCTGTCTAAAAGGGGCAGTGCGATTTCTTTGCCGGAAACCGTGAATATATGCAGGCGGTATTCAGCATCATAATATTCGGAAAGCATGGTAGTGATCCCCTCAGCATATATTGCGAGATCCGTCAGGCTTTCAGAATAGGACAGTACTTCCGAAAATTCGGGCGCCATAAGTTCCATATCGGAAAGATTGTACTTGTAAATATAAGGCGCAAAGCGGAAGATGCAGAGGCAGACGATGGAAGAGCATATAAGCATCAGGACTGCCGTAAGTAAAAACACCTTAATGGAAAGCTTACTTCTTATTTTCTTTATCAATTCGATATCCCACCCCTCTGATTGTTTCAATATAGTCTGCGCAACCCAGCTTTTTTCGCAGATTTTTGATGTGTGTGTCGATGACCCTTTCGTCCCCGAAAAACTCATATTTCCACAGGCTGTGTAAAAGGTTCTGCCGTGTCAGAATCCGCCCGGTGTGGGACAAGAACTCCCGCAGAATTTCAAATTCTCTGGGCGTTAAGTCGATGGCTTCTCCTTTTACATAAGCTTTGTAGCCGTCCAAATCCAGTGTCAAGTCTTTGTAAGAAATGGTTTGTGGGACTGTGTCCGATGGAGAAGAGCGGCGCAGGATGGCGGCAATTTTCCGTATCAGGACAGGCAGGGAGAAAGGCTTTGTGATATAGTCGTCAGCTTGTAAGTCCAACCCCTTTATCTGGTACATTTCTTCCTCCAGTGCCGTGAGCATGATGACAGGCACATTGGATTTTTGACGGATAACCTCCAAGACGCCGTAACCGTCAATTTTTGGGAGCATGATATCGAGCAGTATCAAATCGAAATCCTGCTCCGCATATTTTGCGAGGGCTTCCACGCCATCCCCGGCGGTTACTGCGTCGTAGCCGGCTTCTTTTATAAAATCATACAGCAGTGCCTGTATGGATAAATCGTCCTCTACAATTAAAATTTTCTTCATAAGCAGCCTCCTTTTTATTATTATAACAGGCTTTTTTGTAGTTAGTGTGAAGATTTGTGCAATGTTTCTTATACTTGGCATACAGATTGGAAAATGTTATGATGGAAATAATTATAATGAATGAGGCAGGAAAGCGAATGAGTAAATACATTACACAAAAGAAAGGTTTGCTTTTTGCATATTTCACTTTAATGCTGCCGGCATCCGTGGGCAGTATCGGTTTTGCGTTCGTCTTAAGTGAGGTGATTAACCAGGCGGCAGCAGGAAATATGCAGGGGCTGTGTTGGGCGATTGCAGGAGGACTCCTTCTTATTCTGACGGCGATATCCTGCGAATATCTGCATGACAGAGTATTGAACCGCCTGTTATACTGTGCAAGAACTTCACTGAAACAGGATTTGTTCTGTGCGTACTTCAGAAAGAATACCGTGGATTATGAAAAAGATAACAGTGCACAGTACATCAATGAGATTACGAGTAATGTGAATACTTTTTCGGATGTGTATTTTACGAATGTATTACAGCTTCCGATGGTACTTCTTGTTTTTGGGATAGCAGTTGTGCTCTGTATCTTGATTGAGCCGTTGATGTTATTTGTGATTGTGGCGTTTTCCGTAGTGATTGCCATTGTTTCCCAAAAATGCGGGCAGATGCTGCAAAACAGTACAGGAGCGCTGGCGCAGGGAAACGGAAGGTATCTTGCCGTGCTCAAGGATTATTTTGCGGGCTACCGCCTGATTAAAAATTATAACTGTGCCGCGGCAGTGACTGCCTTACATAAAAAAGAAAACGCGGAAGCGGAAAGGTTGAAAGAGAAAAACAGCAATGACGCAAGCCTGTATGCGAGAGTCAATGAACTGCTGGGGGTGGTATCGACGCTTGCCATCATGGGTGTGGCAGGTGTGTTTGCCGTCAAGGGTTCCTTTGAAATCGGCATTGTTTTAGCGTTTGGTCAGCTTGCAGGAAAGATTATGTCGCCCATTATGCAGGCATCCGGTATTTATGTACAATTTCAGTCTGCAAAAGCGTTAAGCGTCAAATTTTCAGAAAGCCTGAAAGTGGAGGACGGGAACCGTAAAAAGCAGGAGAGAAAAACGGAACTTTGCAGTGGGATTACTGTGCAGGACTTGTGCTTTGCTTATCCGGACAGGACACTCCGATATGCAGACATGACCTTTAGCAAAGGCGGAAAGTACTTAATTACGGGACAGAGCGGTTCCGGAAAGAGCACTCTTTTAAATCTTCTTGCCGGCATGTATGACAATTATGAAGGCAGTCTGCGTTATGATGAAGTGGAAGTATGCGGCATGGAGGCAGAGAGTCTTCATCTTTTAGTCAGTGTGGTGTCTCAGGAAGCGTTTCTTTTTAACGATACGCTGAAAAACAATATTACGCTGTATGATAACAAGTATCAAGAAGAAGAGATTCAGAGAGCGGTTCGGCTTGCCGGTCTGGAGGAATTTGTGAAAGGACTTTCCCATGACGGTGAAACCGGTCTGGAGGTCAGGGTATCCGAGAACGGCAGTAATTTTTCAGGTGGCGAAAAGCAGCGGATTAATCTTGCCAGAGCGATATTGAAAGGCTCGCCGGTGCTGCTTTTGGATGAAATCACTGCCAGTCTGGACGAAAAAACGGCTGATGAAGTGGAGCGTGCCGTTCTTGCGCTTGAGGGCGCAACGGTTCTTTTTGTCACGCATAAGGTGAATGAAAGACTGGCAGGATTTTATGACGGCAGGTATGAGGTTGATTTACGATAGTCTTTTGGCAAGACTTGAAAAAAAGCTTTAAAGGCTGCAGTAAATTTGCTTTGACTGTCATATCCGACAGCCTGCGCAATTTCTGCGATGGTTTTATCCGTTTCTTTTAACATTTTTGCTGCCTGCTCCATGCGGTGTTCTTTGATGTGCGCTGCAATGGAAGTTCCATAAACTGATTTAAAGGCATTTTTCAAAGTTGTTGGATTGATGAGATATTGCTTGGAAAGTTCCTCTATGGTAATCCGCTGTTCCATGTGCAGTAAAAGCTGGTCATGAATTTTTCGGATGACATCAACCTGTTCGGATTGATAGGAAGTCAGTTGGCTTGGGGGAGCGAACTCTATTTTGGCAAGGCAAAGAAACAGCTCCAAAACTTTGATTTTCTGATAGGACAGTTTAAGGGCTTCAGGCTGGTTATAAAATGCGGAAAAAATACTTTCTGTCTGTTCATTTCCGGCAAAAAAAACAGGGGCATCATTCCGGCATAATTTTTCGGGAAATACGGTTTCAAAAATATTGTTATCTTTTAATAATTCCGGCGGATTGCCGGAGGCTTCCTGTAAATCAATACAGATGGTAAGTCCTTGATACATATTGCCTGAAAAGGTAAGCACAGAATCCGCGCAGACTTTCATTGTATGCAGGGAAAAATCTCCCGGATTCAGATAAATGCGGTTTCCATTTTCCATTTCCCATACAAGCTGCCCGGCTTTGCAATAGTTAATCTGAATCATGTGTGCCATATCTTTATGCTGTATGGAAAAAGAATCGGATGAAAATGTCAGATAGCATAGTTCTATACCGGGATAAAGCGTAATGAATTCATCATTCATATGGCAGACCTCACAATTCCGGGCAGGTGATTTCCATAACCTGCTCAATCATTTGATGCAGCAGGCGGCTTTGTTCCGTATCTGCGGCACGGTAATAAACTTCTTTTCCCTCACGACGGCAGACAATCAGACCGCTGTTTTTTAATGGTCTGAGGTGATGTGACACAGCGGGGCTTGACATTTGAAGCATAGCTGAAATATTGAGAACACATTCTTCACAATGGCAAAGGAGCCAGAAAATGCGGATTCTGGTAGTATCGCCAAGCTGTTTGAACACTTCTGCCACAGTTTGAAAGTGAACAACATGATTTAACTGTTCCTGTATCAGAGCGGTTTGCGGTCCTTCTCCATGCTGGTGTGGTAATTTCATATGGTCCATATTGCCTTCCTTTCTTTTTTGCATGCATTTCGTCCAAATGGAAATACTTTTCGCCCATTTGGGAGGGAATGCCTCGGATATATTGACGTGTGTCTCTATGCATATTATACTGCAAACATAAAGATTAAACAAGTACTTAATTGTTAAACTCTCATAATAATAACAAGGAGGATATTTCCATGAAAAAAACTTATAAAATCGAGGTAGACTGTGCAAACTGTGCAAATCTGATGGAGGATGCGGCTCGCAAGACTGCCGGTGTACAGAGCGCAACTGTCAACTTTATGACCCAGAAGATGATTGTAGAATTTGACGAGGGACAGGAGCCCAAAGCTGTGATGGAGGATGTGCTGAAGGCTTGTAAAAAGGTAGAGCCGGACTGCGAGATTTTCCTTTAAGATTTTGAAGGGAGTATTAATCATGCAGGAATTAGTGATAAGTATACTGCTGACGGTCGTTATCATAATGGCTGCCATTGTTCTCATCTTTATTGGCAGACTTAAAGGAGGCTTGACCAGGAAGCAGAGAATTATGATGATTCGAATTTTAATCGCTGCCGGAATCCTACTGGCTCTCCAGTTTATTTCCGCAGAGATGTTTGACAGGATTGACGGATATTTATTCCCGTCTGCAGGAAGGTGGATTCGTTTTGCGTGCTATCTGATAGATTATATTATTATCGGATATGACATTTTAAGGAAAGCGGCAAAGGGCATTAAAAACCGTCAGGTTTTCGACGAAAGTTTTTTAATGGCAGTGGCTACCATTGGGGCAATGGTGCTGGCTATTTATGAAAATGGCGAATATCTGGAAGCAATTGCCGTTATGCTGTTTTATCAGATCGGAGAATGGTTTCAGGGCTATGCAGTGGGGAAGAGCCGCCGCAATATCAGCAATCTGATGGATATCCGTCCCGATTATGCGAATGTAGAGAGAGACGGAAAACTGGAGCAGGTAGATCCGGATGAAGTAGAGATTGGCAGTATGATCGTTGTGCAGCCTGGAGAGAAGGTGCCGATTGACGGAATTATCATGGAGGGCACATCCAGTCTGAACACCAGCGCATTGACAGGGGAAAGCCTGCCGAGAGAAGCAAAAGCCGGTGATGAAGTAATCAGCGGATGTATCAGTATGACAGGCGTATTGAAGATACAGACAACGAAGGAGTTTGGGGAATCCACAGTTTCCAAGATTTTGGATTTGGTGGAAAATGCAAGTTCCCGAAAATCAAAATCAGAGGATTTTATCTCGAAATTTGCAAAGATATATACGCCGGCTGTCTGCTACAGTGCGTTGGCGCTGGCGTTCCTTCCACCGGTTGTTCGTATGCTTTTTATGGGGCTGTCTGCGGACTGGAGCGTTTGGATTTACCGGGCATTGACCTTTTTAGTTATCAGCTGCCCTTGCGCATTGGTAATCAGTATTCCTTTAAGTTTCTTTGCAGGTATTGGAGGTGCAAGCAAAGAAGGCGTGCTGGTAAAAGGTTCCAACTATTTGGAAATCCTTTCTCAGACAAAGTATGTTGTCTTTGATAAAACCGGAACCATGACAAAAGGCGTTTTTGAGGTAAATGGCATTCATCATTCTACGATAGAGAATGAGAAGCTGATTGAATATGCGGCTCTGGCAGAGAGTGCGTCTTCCCACCCAATCAGCAAGAGTTTACAGCGGGCATACGGAAAAGAAATTGACAGAAGTCGTGTATCGGATATACAGGAAATCAGCGGAAATGGTGTGACAGCAAAAGTGGATGGCATGGAAGTAGCTGCCGGAAATGATAAATTGATGAAGCACTTGAACATTCCGTATCAGGACTGCCATCAGACCGGAACAATCATTCACATGGCAATAGACGGAAAAT